>JALYVA010000010.1 GCA_030853485.1 Acidobacteriota bacterium | reverse complement strand
ACTTCAATCTGACGCAGCAAGTTCACTACCTGCTCAGCTGTGTGCTTCTTCCTTCGTGCCATGTCCAACTCCCTGAGACAAAGTCTCTCTCATAAAAGCTGGTTCAAAAAATGCCGGGCACTCCACGCGGTCTGAGGTCAGACCGTTACGGACAGAGAAATTCTCCATGGCGTTCTTCTGTTCGGAACGGGGCAGCCTGGCAGTAACGCTTGGATCTTCAATACGTGTGATTCCGGTACTGTACCCAAGAAACCAAATTGCGCCACTGTCGTCGACGCTAAGATCTAAGGGAACATCGATGAGCGGAATGTGCGGCTTGGCGGCAAATGGATCTTCTACATCATGCAGTCCGTACTCGTCCGCAATCCAAACAGTTCCGTCTAAACTCTCAGTGAAGTGGCCGTTTGGGCCGGGATGGAGCTGGGTCTTCTCAAACCTTTGGGCACCGTACCGAAGCCGGTAGACAAGCAGTTCCGTTGCCATCCACATCGTTCGATGACTGTCTTCGTAGAGACAATAAGAACTCTTGATGCCGAGCCCTTGGGTTTCTGTGGCATCCGTCCATTCACCGGATACAAGGCGGAGCAGACCATAATCCGTTGCAGCCCATGTGCTCCCATCGTGGCTGACGTTGATGTAGTTGACTCTTCCGCCTCCAAGGCGGGCATGGCCTCTGAATCGCTGCGTTCTCAGAATGCCATCTTTCAGAAAACTGGTGTCTCCCAGCACGTATCCAATCCACAGACCACCGTTGGGTGTGGCCGTGAGCGACTGAATCTCAACGTGTGGAAACTTCTGACCATTCGGCAGACGGTACGCCTCGAATGTAACCCCGTCAAACCTAAAGAGACCAGTCGGAGTGCCCATCCAGATGTATCCATCTGCGGTCTGAGCCATACGTTTGATCTGTGATGGAACTCCATCGTCAAGTGTCCACGCAGTATGTTGGAACTGACGCAGAGGCCGAACCTGGGCAGGCGACCGGCACACGTACACGCAAACGAAGAGCGCGTATACGATCGATCTTCGGCAAATTGCCCAGCCCATGTAATCATCTCCGTTCCATTGCAATGAGCTAGCATTACGAACTACCGTTGAGCGTCCCGCCATTTGCGATCCAGAGAGTACAACGCGAAGGTGGACTTAGGATTGGGGATGCCGGGTCGCGTTTATTGGGCGTGACTTTGGTGAGTCTGCGACGGAGAGTGGAATCCATGCCAAGTAATCGTTGAGGGGCGGGCCTATAGCAAGCCGCAGACGCTCGTTCTTTTCCAACAGCTCACAGATTAAAGCTTGAAGATTCAGTATTCGGGTTTGTAGAAGTGGTACGTCCTGGCTCGCGGTAAGGTCATGTTCGCGCATTGGTCTGTCTCCCTCTTCAATCCTCCAAAGATTTGGAATCAAGCTGCTCGATTTCCCACGCCACGTACAAGGAAGCGGTGAGCGAGCCGTGGATGGCAATGCGAACATCGTGACTGAAACTCTTAATGTGATCATCAGAATCATTGTTTCTACGAGAGCGCGGAAGACCCCGAAGGGCTAGAGGAAGAGTATCCTTCTGGGTCAATGCTTATGGAAGATTCTTTGTCGCGTGGATGAACTGAATGAGCCGTATGAAGTTTCTAACACGACCTTCGTTGTTGCGATATCGTTCTTTGCTTCACCGGTAGGGACCGTTACCGACCGACGCAACGTCTTCATCCTTGCGTCTGTTTTTGTAAAAGTTACATGCAGGCTCGGCGGTTTGTGCCTCCGGCAAAGTTCTCGGAAGGCAGCGCCTACCCGAGGCGGCGTAGGAGCTTTTATCGATAAATATCCCGTTTGCGGTTACCCAAGTGTCTATCCTTCCAGGATCTTATAGTCGGCGAGCCCATTCGTGTAGATCGCGAGCCCAAGTTCCACGAGATTAAGGCTTTCCCGCAGAAGTGTGATTTTGCCGTTGTCGACTTCATACCGTCCTACGAAGAGCTGATGTATGGTGCGACCAGTCCTGCTTGATTTTGTAGTGAACTCGTATTCCCCCACAGCCACCGCAGGCATTTCGCATACCACCTTCACATTATGAAATTCCAGATCTGGGTAGAGATCGCGAACAAACTGAAAAAAGCCAGCTATTTTTTCCCGACCCTCGTAGCGCCAGGGAAGACCGAGACTTTCAAGGTAAGGCATTTCGAAAGCTCCGTTTTCTGAGAACATTGCCGATGCCTCCTCAGGATCTCTCAATGACAAAGCTGTAAACTCCTCAAGCACTTGTTTCGCGTTTTTCATGATGAACTCCTTCTTGATGTGTTTGTTGTAAACTGCGTCGCCAAACCAAGGACGACTCTATTAGACCCCCGCTCGGACGGGTTCTCGTGGTTAGTAGGGTAAGGCGGTCGTCCTCAAACTTGAAGTTTCTGTGCTGTTCCTGATTGAGGAGGTTGGGTAGGAGGGCAACGACAGGCCTGTGAATCACCTCTTTACGTTCCCGATGGACAACGTATGACCCGCAATATGCGATGTACCCTCGTGTGAGATCTGCTCCCTCAGTAGAAGTTTCTGAATCCCATGGGTCCGTCGTGAGAACTTCTCGGTCAGATCTCATGAGCTGAGCAGAGACGAAGCCGTCCGCTGTGTAAATCAGGAATCCTTGAGGATTCTGCCCGAGAGGACTGGTGTCTCCGAGGCTGGCGGATCGCTCTGTAAACCTTTCAAGTTTCCAGACTCCGACAAAAGGGGCCATGTCGTCAGTGATGTCAGTAATTTCCATGTGTATCCTCTGTCTAAGTTGGTGGATTGCGCGAAACGCTTGCGTTATGTTCGCGGCTTAATGTCGGTGCTCTGAAAATGAAGTAGGCGAGTATCTTCGCCTGACTCCACATAGACCGCGACAAAGCGGAATGCCGATTGAAAGGCAAGACTCCCTCGCTCTGCAACCGTCTTGCTGTCGCCGGTGATTACCGCCACTGAGCCCAACAGTCGAACGCGTTCATGAGTGAGTTCAATCGAGCGAAACAGCAGCCCACCTGTCGTCAGATCAGCGAGGACTGCTTCCTTTCCTAGCGTGGTGCCATCGGACCGCACTAGGGTGTAATCGTCGGCATAAAGATCAGCTAGAGAAGGCCAGTCTTGTTCGAGAAGAGACTTCAGGAAAACCTGACGATGGATTTTGAGTATGCTCTCTTCTGTCATTTCGTCTCTCCGGAGGGGAGGTAGTCGGTGTAGCCCTTTTCCCCTCCACCGTAAAATGTCGATCGATCGTAAGGATTAAGAGGAAGACCCTGCCGAATACGTGCCACCAGGTCCGGGTTGGATATGAAGAGCCGGCCGAAGGCGATTGCATCCGCTTTACTTTGTTCCACTGTGATATCAGCCGTGAGGGGTGTGTAGGCAGCCGCAGAGATAAGAGGGCCATGAAAGTGAGGGCGAAAGAGCTCGGTATTGTTCAACGCATCCGGGTGTAGGGCATCGCCCAGGCCAATCTCAGAGCCACGCCCCTCGATCAGATGGAGATATGCCAGTTTGTGTCCGTTGAGTTCTTCGATCACCGAGCGAAACAGCTGCAAAGGATTGCTGTCGTGAATCCCGCCGTACTGCCCAAAGGGAGACATTCGGACGCCAAGTCGCACTGACCCAATGCTCGCCGAGATCGCCTCCACAATTTCAAGAAGGAAGCGCATTCGGTTGAGAACGGATCCCCCGTAGGCATCTGTCCTTGTATTTGTTCCATCTTCGAGGAATTGATCTACCAGATGGCTGTTCGAGGCCTGAAGCTCTACTCCGTCAAAGCCAGCTTCTATCGCGTTTCGACTGGCGATGGCAAAGCTCTCGACGATCGGACCAATCTCCTCCTTACTCAACATGCGTGGCACTTCGACGGATACCTGGCGGCCATCGCTTGAGAAACCAGGTAGGTTCGGCGGAATAGCCGAAGGCGCGACGGGGGGACCTCCGTCAGGCATGAATGAAGAGTGGGAATTGCGGCCGTTGTGAGCGATCTGAAGAAATATTCTTCCACCGCCGTTGTGGACGGCCTGAGTCACGGCCTTCCATCCGTCTATCTGCTGTCGGGTGTATATTCCGGGAGCATTAGGGTAGCCCCGGCCCTGCTCACTTACAGCAGTACCCTCCGCGATGAGAAGTCCCGCAGTTGCTCGTTGAGCATAATATAGGGCGTTTAAAGCGGTGGGCACATTGCCGGAGCCTGCCCGCATTCTGGTCAGGGGAGCCATAATAATGCGATTGGGAAGAGAGAGGCTTCCCAATCGCAGAGGTTCGAACAGTGCGGAGCTATGCATGAATTTACCTCTGGTGAATCGTTCGTTGCGAATGCTGCTTGAGGGCACTTGGCCTACCTGAGCGTGATTTCACCCATATCAATCTTGACAAGAAGCGGTTCCGGCACGAGCTGGTAGTCGCCTTCATAGGCGTAAATTCGCCGCTTGGTTGGGAAGATGATGCCGCCCACTTCGCGATAGTCGGACGCATAGTTGAGCCCTGTTGCGCCACCGAGAATGTCGACCGTGTAGTCGTGCCGGCGTATTAGACCGTCTGGTCCGAAGCACGAAATCTGCTCGCGTGTGTGGCTCTTGATGTTGTCTGGAAACGTGACCTTCAGCCGACGCCACGTCTCTCCGCTCACCTCGATGGAGTTGATTTCCTCGGTCTGGAAGCCCTCTTGCGTGTAAAGAAAAGGTGTATTCAGATAGGTCCAAAGAGCTTCGCCCTGGAAGTAGGCGACGTGCAGGTCATCCCACGGAGTCTCGCGGGCTTGCCCCTCGAATGCCTTCTCGGGATCGTTCCGCTCCATAAGGACCGTGCCATCCAACTTCTCCATCACGATCCGCTCGGGGGTGAAGAGGAAGCGCTTGTCCTGGCCCGGAAACTCTGTGGACATTCTTTCTTTCCGCGTGTCCACGGTCATTACAACGTCTTTCAGATAATCGGGCTGGCCCTTTACGAACCAGATAGCTCCGGTGAGCGAGGCAGCTACTGTGACGGAATTGATTTCATTCCACCGTTTGAGACCACCGTGTGCATCCACAGCCTTTTGTAAAAGATCATTCATTCTGTTTCTCCTGGTTGCGTTGCGGTTAAGTGTGACTTCTTTAGAGGGTCCGAACTAGCGCGAATCAGCGAGCAGACGTCAGCGACTCCAGCTCTGGTCTTCGTTGGCCGTAACGTACTGTTCCGTCGCAGAGGCTTGCTGAATGTCATCGATCAGCCGATGCATCGCGAGTGCGTCGGAGAAATCGCGGGACGTCTTTGTGCCGTCCCTGCGGTCGCGCGCGAAAGAGGCGTAAAGCTGTGCAAGATCCTGCACGCTGACATCCAGGGACGAGGGTGGGATGAGGTGAAAGCGATCCGGAATGGCCAACTCTGTCCAGCCGCTTCCGCCACCCTGCGCTCCCTTGATTACGTCCTCATGCTTCGTCACAAAGGACTTCTCGTTGAGCACCTGTAGGTCGCCGTCCGTGCCGGTGATGTCGATCTGCAGACCGGTCTGGTTCAGCTTGCCACCCTCCAACTGAATCTGGAAGATTGCGCCGTCCTGGAGAACGCCCATCACCATCACACCGTCCGGCGTCTCATTCCGAAACGACAGGCCAGCTTCGAGTGTCAGCTCTGGGAACTGCGTCTTCACCAGCGCGGTGAGTCTTGCGGGCTTGCCCACGGCATGGAAGAGCATATCCATGAAGTGACCGCCGTAGATGGATAGCACATGGGAGAAGTTTTTTGCGGGAAGAGTCCACTCGAGAGATGTCGACCGAAGCGGGCCAAAGCCTGCCATGCTGACATGCATGCGGACCGATCGCAATCGGCCAACGTAGCCCGATGAGATGAGATCGCGAAGGTGCAGGGAACTGGCACCGACTGTTCGCTGCAGGCCTACGAGATGTCTTACGCCGCTCCGTTCGGCGAGCAGGAGGAGTTCTTCCGAGTCCTTGCTGCTCGTCGTAAGCGGCCACTCACAAAAAACATCCTTTCCCGCCAGGATAGCGGCTTTGACCACACTGGCGTGCTCGGGAGCGGGCGACAGCACGGCAACCAGGTCTACTTCCGCGTGGCTTACGAGCTGCTGCATCTCCCCAAAGGCATGGGGAATTGCGAATCTACTCGCGATATCCTGCGCTTTGCTGAGGCTTCGGCTCGATACGGCTGTAATTTCATATTCAGGCAGCAGCCTGAGCGCGGGGATGTGGCCGTACTGCGCCCAATTGCCAACTCCAACCAGCCCTACTCGAGTCCTGTTTCGTTTCGACATCGATCACCTCGGTGCAGCTTTCAGTAGCGGAATTTGTCCGCGTGTTGCCGGGCAAAATCGGCGAGTGTTCGTGGCGCGCGCCCAGTCAACCCCGGTAAGTTATCGAAGATAGCGTCCGCCCCGATATCCTTCCCGTCGGTCAGGTCGGTGTAACTATCGAAGACGCACTTCATATAAGCGGGTTCGGCACCAGCCGCCAGTACATTGCGAAGGAAGTCAGCCGGCGGCTGCGACTCGTAAGAGAACACCTTTCCCAGCACCTGAGTGAAGACCTCCGCCACCTCGTGATAGGACTTCGCCTCGTAACCAAGACGATAAGTCTTGCCAGCGTGTAGCTCTGGGTCGGTGAGGCAGACCGCCGCAACCGCTGCAACGTCGTTGCAATCCACCCAGCTAAGCCGGGCGTCCCCCACGTAGTGCTTGATCACACCTTGCCTGATGTAGCTTTCGCCGCCGTAGCCGAGCATGTTCTGCATGAAGATCTCGGGTCGCAGATGAGTGAAGGTCACGCCGGACCACTCGATATAACGCTCGATGAACTGATGCCACCCGTAATGAGCAACGCGGGTGTCATCGTCGCCGCAGGCGCCCAGATGCACAATCTGCTGTACCCCGGCCCGCTTCGCATGGTTCACCAGATCTTTGCTTTGGCGCAGCATGTCTATCGTGTACCCGGTCGCCATGAAGATCCTGTCGACGCCTTCCAACGCGGGCGGAAATGTATCGACCTTGTCGAGGTCTAAGGTCACTACGGCGACCCCCAGGTGCTCTGCCTTCGCGGGTGTCCTCGCCGCTGCGACAACTTCGATGCCCGGCTCCTTCACAAGTAACGGCACCAGCGCACCGCCGACCTGCCCTGTGGCTCCCATGACCAACACTCTTGCTTTTGCTGTCATTGACTCTCTCCTGTTTACAAAGCTTGAAGCATGACGCCGCGAGCCTCGGCTCAGCGGCGGGCGTCGCTCGGTTTGATTTGGGTTTACTGTGCTGCGAGCACCTGGTCGTAAGCCGGGTAATCTGTGTATCCCACCGAATCGAACGTGTAGAAGGTGCTGCGGTCGTAGTCTGCGATGGGAAGCTTTTCTTTGATCCGCCGTGGAAGATCCGGATTGGAGACGAAGTAGCGGCCAAAGGCGACTGCATCCACCGTGCCCGCGAGAAGTGCAGCTTCAGCAGTCTCAGGCTCGAAGCCACCCGCAGACATCAGCTTGCCTTTGTAGATTGGTCTGAGCCACTCTGCGGCTACCGGCCCCTGAGTGGGATCTACAAGGTCGCTACCGGCAATGCGCGGCTCGATGAGACCCAGATAGGCCAGGTCAAACTGATTTAGGTGATTGACCACATGAGCAAAGAGGGCTCGCGGATCGCTATCCGATATGCCATTCCAGGTGCCGTTCGGTCCGAGGCGGACAGCGACGCGGCCGGCGCCCCAGACGGAGGCCATGGCAGTGACAACCTCTGAAAGAAACCGGGTGCGGTTCTCGATGGATCCACCGTACTCGTCAGTGCGTTGGTTGCTGCCGTTCTGCAGGAATTGGTCTACGAGATAGCCGTTCGCTCCATGCAGTTCCACACCTTCGAAGCCGGCATCCACCGCACGTTCTGCTGCGCGACGGTAGTCCTCAATGATGCCGGTAATCTCCTGCACCGTAAGAGCGCGGTGCGGCGCTGGCTGAACCCAACCGCTCGGGATCGATACCAGATGGTTTGGATTCTCCCAGTAAGCCTGGTTCACGGAGGCAGAGACCGGTGTGGCGCCACCAGTCATTGCCGGATGCGACGATCGCCCGGTATGCCAGAGCTGCGCGACCATGTGCCCGCCGCGTGCCTTTACGGCACTCGTGATCTTCTTCCATCCTTCAACCTGAGCGTCGGAATAGAGGCCGGGAGACCCCAACCAGCCGCGACTTGTCAGCGAGATGTTCGTCGCCTCCGAGATGATCAAGCCCCCGTCAGACGCGCGCTGTTTGTAATACTCTCGCATCAGGTCTCCAGGCACAGAGTCTGGCTGAATCGATCGCGAACGTGTGAGTGGCGCCATGACGACACGGTGCTTGAGCGAAAGGGCTCCTAAGACTACAGGGCTGAAAAGCTTGGCTGGGGACGCTTCGGGCATGTTATCTCCTGTGATTTTCTGCGAGAGTCTGTTGCGTTGATTCCAGTCGCATGCGCCTTTGATGGTTTTTTACAGCGACCGGCGAAGGGTGTTGTCGACGTGCGCGTCAGCCTTGCTCCAGCTGCTCGTTGAATGAAGTAACGAAGGCAGCTTCGCCTGGACCTGCCTGGCTGCGCAGAAAGCTGGCTCGCGCCACCATGACCTCGTCAGCGTCGGTTGCCAGGGCCTCCATGGTCTCCTTCAGGAATTCGTCGAGCGGCATAGCACGTGGCTCCTTGCTGCTGTTGAGCAGCTCAGTGCGAACCCAGGGCGGAATAACCTCGAGCACGCGAACGGGAGTGTGACGCAGCTTGAAACGTAGCGACTGGGCGTAGGAGTGGAGCGCCGCCTTGGTCGAGGAATAGATTGCCGTCATCGCCATCGGAGTAAAGCCAAGCACCGAAGAGACAATCAGGATGGCAGCCGATTCCTGCTGCTTCAGGTGCTCAACGAGAGCGCTGGTGAGGCGAAGGGGCCCCATCAGGTTGGTTGTGATCGTGGAAACGATCAAAGCGTCATCAAGAGCGCCGGAAGCATCGTCGATCTCCATGATGCCGGCGTTGTTGATAAGCACGTTGAGCTTCGGATACTTTGCAAGCAGTTCAGCAGAAGCTCGCGCGATGCTGGTTGTATCCGTGATATCGAGCTCAATGGAATCCATCCCTGGGTTTGCAGCAGTCGTAGCTGCGAGATGCGCTTTACGACGTCCCGAAATAATGACCTGATTGCCCAATTTGTGCAGTGCCTCGGCTAGACCTTTGCCGATGCCCGAACCGCCGCCTGTGATGAAGATCGTATTGCCTGTGAGATTCATTGATTCTCCTTTTGTTGCATGCTTGTCTGGTCTGCTTCTCAGCCGAAGGTGAACGACTACGCTGGGTGATCACCGGAGGGCCCGTAGATGGACGGCACTCTTGCTCCCAGCGGCCGAAGGTAGGTAGATAGCTGCCCCCGATGATGGATCCCATCAAACAAGAACAACCAGAGGATCTGCCCGAGAGGCTGTTCAAGAAGTACCCTGTGGCTTGATGTCAACCGTCGGGTTTCGCACCACTGCGTCTGGCTCCGATGCAGAAGCGATACCTGGAGTGCCTGCGCTTGTCGCTCAAACTCAGAGACGAGAACCTCATACGTCGGGACTTCGTTCTGCGGAACCTCTGCGTTCGCGTTTTCCGTAAGCTGAGTGCAAATCATCAATCCTCTGACGATTGTCCAGGCCGTGGTCCCTACTGTCGAAGATTCTGGATGCCATCGATACGACAGCATGTCATTTGGCAGAGCACGCAAGAGACGGCTCGTAGTCGCAGACTCTACGCGGAGCCTCTCGCGAAAGAAGTCAAGAGTTCCAATGGGATCGAAGTCAGCCATGGGTTACTCCGCTCAGCAGGCTTTCACTTTCGGCAAGTGTGGGGTAATCGGTGTATCCCTCGCCGGTCGCACCGTAATAGCCCTCTGGACGCTGTGCGTTGAGCGGTGCCCCAGTCTTGATGCGGTTCACCAGGTCAGGATTCGCAATGAATTCCCGGCCGAACGCAATCAAATCTCCCAGCCCTTGCTCAAGAAGTTCATTCCCGTGCTCTGGGGTTATAGCGGCGTTGAGCATAAGAGTCCCGGAATAGATCTTGCGGAAATGATGGAGCACGCTATCCCCCTGCATAGCCTCGAGTGGGGTCTGACTCAGGTCTGTCAACTGCCTCATCAGCATGACGTGCGAGAGCTTGTACTTATTGAGCTTCCGGTAGACGTATTCTGACGTAGAGAGGGTCGAATCGAGCGAGCGAAAGCCGCCTCGTTCGGACATCATCGGACCTGCTTTGACGCCAACTCGTTCCTCTGGCCAAACCTCAAGCACGGCTTCCAGGACTTCGAATAACAACCTGGCACGGTTCTCCATCGTGCCCCCGTAATCGTCCGTCCTCCGATTGAGATTCTCCTGGAGAAATTGCTGGAAGAGATAAACGAAGCCGCCCTGAATCTGAACTCCATCGAAACCGGCATCCTGGGCCACCCGTGCAGCGTGATTGAATTCGGCAATCACTTGACGAATATCGCCAGATGTCATCTCAGCAGGATTGGAGGTCATCTCTGTTTTGCCGTATCCGGTGTGAACCAACTGCTCTGGGTTCACCGCAGATGGACCCAAGGGGCTGCGTCCGCTCCCAAGGAGCTCAGGGGTTGAAACTGATCCCTGGTGCCAGAGCTGGACAATGATCCGACCGCCGGCACGATGAACCGCTTCCGTAATTTGCTCCCACCCTTTGCGATGCGCGTCGTTGTAAATGCCTGGGGCACCAAACCATCCTCTGGCCTGATCACTCACGAAGGTTCCTTCCGTGATGATGAGTCCGGCTGAGGCTCGCTGTTCGTAGTATTCGCACATCAAGTCATTAGGTATGCCATCTCCAGAGGAGGCCCTCATGCGTGTGAGGGGGGCCATCACAACTCTGTTTGAGAGTTGAATATCGCCGAAGAAGAATGGATCGAGAAGTGACCGCTTGCGTAGTTTGTGCCTGTCTACATCCATGCTTTTGTTCACAGAAGTTCTCCTCTCCGACCTTCTTGCTGCTGAGTCTGGCGTGCTAGGCGGGAGCAAACTGAGACCCGAACATGGGAAGCCCACTCTTCGATTCAGCCTCGGTTGCCTCATCCTGAATGACATCCCAGTGCTCGACGAGCACCCCGTCGCGGAGCAAGACAATATCGGCTACGATCCAACTGCGTGGTAGACCATGCCCCGAGAAACGCCCGTGCAGGATGACATAGTCTCCTTGCGCTACGGCGACGGCATTCTCATAACGGAGGGTGTCAGGAAGCCCCTTGGTCAGATCGAACAAGCCTGCACGACCAGCACCGATGTGAGCGCTGTGTTGGATGTACGTGGGCGACCAGAAGCGCTCGGCTGCCGTGTAATCGCGTTTGTTGAAGAGAGTGTCAAATGCTTCTAAAACCAAGGCTTTATTCGTCTCTGCGAGTTGCTCGTTCATAGTGTCTCCAGGTGGTAGACAAACCGCTGTCAAGCTATTGATGACCGGATGCAAGATTCACACCCGGCCCGCCCGTCCCATCTAAACGCTGGCTGCTTCCGCCGCGAGCACGATGATGTCAGCGACAGCCGCTGGATGGGACATAAACGGACAATGGCTTGACGGAACAGAACGGACAGTTGCGTTCATCCGCTTCGCAAGGAACTCCTGGGCGGGTGGCGGTATCATCTGATCGTCGGTACACACCAGGTACCACGATGGAATGGTCTTCCAGGCCGGGGTAGCCTCCTTGCCGCCAAAAGCGGCGAGGCCTAAAGGCTTCTGAACTGCCGCCATGACCGCGGCTTCGTCCGGTGTAAGGTCTCCTGCGAACGCTTTGTGAAACTTCTCACGATTAATCCAGAGAAAGCCATGATCATCCGGCTGGATAGCCGCCGAGCCTGTAGATTGTGGTCCCTGGCTCGCCAAGGACTCGAGGCTCTCCCCTTCGTCAAGCCCAAAAGCTGTGATGTAGACCAGCGCCTTCACCTGCGGTGTCGCCGTCGCTGCACCTGTAATGACCGCGCCACCGTAGGAGTGACCCACTAGAATGGTCGGCTCGGACTGCTCGGAGAGTAGGCGGCGAGTCACCTCAATATCATTTTCAAGTGAGAAAAGCGGAATTTGCGCTGCAGTGACCTTGTATCCCTTTGCTTCCAGCAGCAGGATAACTTTGCTCCAGCATGAGCCATCGGCCCATGCACCGTGTACCAACATGATGTTTACGTCTTTGCTCATGTAACTCTCCAAGTCAGTTGCTGGATATGCTTCGCCGCTAGCTCCAAACCTAAAGGCGATGAGTGCTTGTACAAAGACCACATTTGGCCCTTGCGCGTCGGCCCTTTGGGGCTAGTGGTTCCAACTGCGCATATTTTTTGGTTTATGAAGTGATAACAGCAGGACACCACCTAGCTTCTTGGGACAACAACCCTTCGACGACCAAAGAGCAATGCATCAAGAGAGTAGGCGCCGGGACCAAGCAGTAACACGGTTATAAGCAGCAAAACGCCCAAGAGACCACAGGAAAGTCTGAGAAAGTTTGCTTGTACGGCGCTTAAACTTTGAATGATTACGGCTCCTATGCACGCTATCGGCGTGAGTAGACCGCTAAGCAGGAAAAGAGCGACGAGCACGAGGGCGGCAACGACCCAGGCTGAAGGTTTGCTGCCGTTGCTGAGCAAATACGAAGTTGATGCCGTCGCTGCACAAACGCGCAGCAGCACTAATCCAGCCCCGGGTGCTCCCGCTGGGAACATGGTGAACAATCTCTGCACTTGCTGAGTTAAGCAGGTCCTGCTGATTCATTGAAGACTCGGAAGGACCTCGGAGCGGTAGCCCCTTAGGGCCTCTTCCTTCGAGCCTGAAGAGAGAGTAGTCTTCTACGCATCATTACCTGTTCGGGCCGACATGCCGTGCCTTCTGTAAGTAAGCCGGTGAGCAAGTAGGCCTGTTAGAAATGATGATTCACGGAGGCAAATGTCCGAGTTGCAACGAATACGAGTCCTTGTAGTGGACGATCATCCAATGATGCGGTCAGGCTTGCGTGGTGAGATCGATGCGCAAACGGACATGCACGTTGTGGCCGAGGCGGCTGATGGCAGGGAAGCAATTACGCTGTTTCGTATCCATCGCCCGGACGTCACGCTCATGGATGTACGTATGCCTGGCCTGGGAGGCATCGAGGCCATTCAGGTCCTGCGGAAGGAGTCTCCAAACGCTAGAATCGTGATCCTCACGACGGCAGCTGGAGACATCACTGCGCACCGGGCGTTTCAAGCAGGTGCAGTCGGATATCTGCTTAAGAACCTGTTGCGAACAGAATTGATCGACACGATTCGGATTGTCAACTCAGGCCGTCGCAAGATTCCTCCCGAGATTGCACAACAAATGGCCGAACACGCAACGGATGACTCACTTTCAAACAGGGAATTGGATGTACTCCGGGGTGTCTCAAAGGGCTACGCCAACAAGATAATTGCCTTTGAATTAGATATCTCGGAGAACACCGTAAAGAACCATGTAAAAAGCATATTGTCCAAGCTTGACGCCAGCGACCGTACCGACGCTGCAATGATAGCTATACGACGCGGTTACATAGAAATGTAAGATTCTGCTGCGACCAATTCACAACTACTCAGGATTATTGACGACTCCGACCCTCGCTCAGGACTCCATAGGGCTATTGAGCTGTGGCCCCATCGAGACTGTTGCTGCTGCAAGATTCGCTCTAATTTGAGCAGGAGGATGGGATGCAGCACAAGAATAGCAGCCTTGCATGCAGGCCCTCCGATACGAAAGGAGCAACATGATCAATCTACGTCTTACTCTCCGAGCGGCATTCACCTCCGCTTCGCTAGCGTTCTTCCTCCTTCCCGCATCCGGCCTGGGTCAAGCCCAGCAGAGTGAACCAGTCAAGAATGTTGTCTTGGTGCATGGCGCGTGGGCGGATGGCTCAAGTTGGCAAAAGCTCATCCCGCTTCTTGAGGCAAAGGGTTTGCATGTTGTTTGTGTTCAGAATCCGCTCACATCGTTCGCGGAGGACGTGGCAGCGACAAGGCGGATCATAGATGCTCAGGATGGACCGGTGCTGCTAGTGGGCCATTCTTACGGCGGTGCCGTCATTACAGAGGCCGGTAATAACCCGAAGGTGGTGGGTCTTGTCTATGTCGCTGCGTTCGCACCAGACCGGGGAGAGTCTTCTGGAAGCCTTGGCAAGCCATACGGGGCCACTCCCGGTATAGGTGAACTCCGCCCACTGGAAGATGGGTTCCTGATGCTCACAGCCAAGGGAGTGCTCGAAGATTTTGCACCTGATGTCTCTCTTCCGGAACGCACTCTGATGATCGCAACCCAGGTCCCGACTCAAGGTGCAGCACTTGGCGCACCGATCGAAACTGCCGCTTGGCGCACAAAGCCGTCATGGTTCATCATCGCTGAAAATGACCGCATGATTTCTCCTGAACAGGAGCGCGTTACGGCCAAGAGGATGAACGCGAAGACACTAACGCTACCAACCAGTCATGTTCCCATGATCTCGAAACCGAAGGAGGTTTCCAACTTCATCGTGGAAGCTGCATCCGGATCATTGAATCCAACTCCTCCGGGCACTCGCTAAGCGTGACCGTAGCGCCTCGACATTATCCTTGAGAAAGAGCAGACCGGGCCGCGAGTGTCTTGACGCACTCTCGCGGCTCACAGAGCGCCTACAGATTGACTGTACATAATGGACGTTATCGGACGTAAGTCATTTGTTTTCAATTATATAACAGATTTACTCTCAAGCCCAGGTGCAGTCTTTATTAACGCGGAGCGCTTCAATCGTCGAATCCCTTCATCAGGTCTTCTTCACTCAGGTCCGTCAGGGCTATATTGCCGTCCTCGCCTCGAACTTCAAACAAATAATGAGAGTGAAACAGCGTTGTCGTTCCATCGGAAAAATGGATGATGATCCCGGTACCTACGCTGAGCCGTAAAGACCTCGCGCAGTTAGCCCGCATCGGCGCGCTTAACTGGCTTGATGGTGTCGAGCATCGACGGGATGCTCTATGGCAAGTAGCGGAGATTGGCCGTCCCGCCGGACCTTTATTTGAGGTGACACACGAAGACAAGTCGCAGTTTATAGCGGTCTCATCGTCAGCATGGATGGGCACATCTGGTGGTCTGACGCCTCTGCGCATGATGTCCACGGACGAGCGCCTTGTGTCGGACTACGCAGGTACGGGCGTAACGGCAGGCCCGCACCCGCTCAGCTTTCGGCGTGATCAACTGCGAGCCGCACGCATCCTGTCGGCTGCGGAACTTCACGCCCGCCCAGACAAAAGCTATGTCACTCACGCCGGTGCCGTCATCGCTCGTCAGCGTCCCGGCACGGCCCTCGGCTTCATCTTCCTCAGCCTGGAAGACGAGACCAGCATCTCAAACGTCATCATCCATCCCAACCTGTACGATTACGACCGTGTGCTTGTGACACGTGGCAGATTCTTCCTTGTGCACGGATGGCTCCAAAATCAGGACGGCGTCGTCCACGTTCGCGCTGAGCGCCTGGAAGAGCTTGCCCTCGGTCTGGAACATTTCGCTCTTCAATCCCACGACTTTCACTAGGCGCTAGTCGTTGATATTGGCTCTAGTGCTTCAGGCGCGGCAGCATAGGCCAGATTAGGCCCACACATTCGCGACGTGGAGCGCGTTACTTAGATATCGCACGGCGTTTCGATGCCACAGATCGGAACGTGGGCTACCGCGTCGACGGCTGCTTGATCGGCTGGTACCTAGGCAAGGCGGGAGGTCTCCTGGAACCACAAGTAGCTGAACGGCACTCGGACGGAAGTGGTTCGCATCCTGAATGATGCCGAAGCACCCCGCTTGCAAGCCGCGGGCGACACCGCTAATCGACCACGCATGGTGGGCTCTAGAAGGCAACCCGCCGATGGGAATACCTTTGCGATTGCTCGCCGCGGATGCTGTTTGCGTCGGCTTTTCGAAACCTCAGGGTCGTAGCCGCTAAGCTGCAATAGAGAGCTTAGCAGGAGAACGCTGACCTGGCTTGGGATTGTGAGCTCCACGGCTGAGCACGCAGAGCTCCCGCTATGATGCCCCGTCTGGAGCAAGACATGGCTGACGAGAGGGTCTAATGCGGCAGATGAAAGTGAGTCAGCAAGAATGGATGAACCTGTTCGTACAGCCCATGGATGGCCGTAGTGCCGGTCGACAGAGTTTTGAGCGCTGCTACAGCGTTACGAACCTTGCTCATGACTCTTCTTTCTAAAGGTTTAGTAGCTTGCTCTTCCAGATCGGTCACTGCACCCAGTGCGTCTTCGCGTTCTTCCGAAGTGAGATCTGCAGCAGCGGTGACCCCCTTCCTAAAGTTCTTCAGCGCGGCGAGTAGTTCCTTTGCGGTTTCGTTCACCTGGACATGTTGACCGGTCCCGGTGATCGTACCGGACATCTGTCCTGTGTTCGCTATGCCAACGTTGGAGAATGTGTTGCTCTCTGCCATATGGATGATCCTGTTCTTTCCTAGAATTGCGTCCAGAGCGGACGTTGCGAGTGCCCACTGTTCAAGCGGGATTTGATTCAACATGCTGTCTTGCAAGGCTCGTATCTGGTCATTATGGCGATAGATCTCGCTCGCACAATCCTTGACCATAGACCGGATTTGCGCTTGAGTGAGCATGGATCAGGGGCGCGCCACACGAAGCGGAAAGTAAACCGGCACGAGAGGGTAGTTGCTCGTGGAGAAGAAGTTCTCCTGCCTGTCGGGGAGCTCGGGAGGGATGTCCTTCGGATTGTCAAAGGCATCACTCGCTAATACGCCCGACGGTGTCAACACTGTGTATTGGAGCTGAAGAAGGCCAGCCAGGACAGCCGATTGGAGAGCATCAGCCAGCTCAAATGCGTCGAGAAGAGGGTTATCTTGGGCCACGATCCCGGGCACAATCCATCGCCAGTCCTGGTGGCCTTCAACCCACCGCGTCAGGACCGTGAATGCATCGCGGTGCCCGGGCTCAGCGTTTGCTAAAGGCTCGAAGCTGACCGGTAACATAGTCGATTCCTTGGGAGTTCTGGTGTCGGGAGAACGTCACTTCGTTCTCGGTCCGAGTCCCAATCAGTGTACTAATCTCAGTTTCGATGCCCTGGTCAGCTTGCGCGTGCCAGAGAATCCGCTGCTGTTTGTGCTTTGCTTCGTTCTCGAGCAGGCCCTTCATTGCTGATTGGGTAGCGGCAGCAGCAAAAAGGTCGCCATCGGGTGAGTACGATTCAAACGTCACCATATTATGATGAGGATCTTCAAGTTTCGCATCACCAAGCCGGTAAACACGCTTGTAGTTCGCTTCATTGTCGAACAGCTTCTTGGACACGGCCCGGAGGTCCCAAGAGCGGAAACGGTCAAACGGCACTGCAGGGCGCAATTGTTGCTCTAGATAATGTCTCCACGCGTCGACTCTCTGCAGAGAAGAGTCTCGGGGTACGCGCAGTTCAAGCAGGTCTGGAGCATTCCAACGCGCCATGAGCACGTATCTATACTCCTTTCGTTCGTACACCCTCAGGATGCGGTTCGGTCCGTCAATAATGATCTCGCCAGTAGCTTCCTCCCGCGTCTCATGACCGTAGAACTTCGCGGCCCAATCAAGGGGCTTCCTGCGGCCCCATTGACGAACGTCCGCAACTACGAAGCCGTCCTTCTTCAACTTGTAGGTAGGTGAGTGAGAGGCCCGTGCCCCTAAAAGGGCCATGCGGACATGCTCTAAGGTGAGCTGCTGCGCAACGTCGCGTGCCGGGGTCCGCAAGTAGAAGATGTGCTGTGGACCGTTCTCCTCAGCCTCTCTAAGCAGATCGCGAAGACGTTCGATGTCTATGGAGTGGCTTCGAAACGCGTCGCGGAGATTCGCTTCAACGAGATCCTCTTTGCTGGACGCACTGACTTTAACGTCCTTGTTGCCGGTTGCGCCTCTAAGCACACCCTTAATCTGTTCCGCTGTGCAATGCTCCTTGATAAGCACCAGCATTTCATCAAACTCCGCCACAGACCGCTCCCTTGCTATTAGGTATCGTGCGAATCCAAGCATCGGCCACAAGTCGACGGCTAAGGCATCTTGCGTCAGGGCCGTGGTACGCCAGGCCACGGTGACTTGTGCAGCAAAGATCAGGTCAGGTTGGCTGACAACTTCCAGCCTTGGCGCAAGCCCAACTTCTTACGTTCCCAAACCGTTACACCTCCGCCGCGTAGGCCCGCGCTAATCGTCTTCATCTTCGGGTGGACTATCCGGGTAGGTTGTTGGCAAATCGCGTTCCTCGATGTCCGGATTAAAGTTGTAGTCCTGCTTGGGAAGCGTCGCACCATGCACATTGTTGTCGTTGTAAGAACGGAGATCAAGTTCCAACTGAAGGCAGTCACTCAGCGCCATGTTCCGGCGTAGAGCTCCTGATAGTTGCATGTGAGCCGGCGGTGCCTGAAAAAGCGTGTACCAGCGAGAGCGCCTTTTCGGTCCTTCTTGCGTCTGGACCTCGATGGGAATTGAGTGGTTCTTCCGCACCCTGCGCTCCTGCGGATCAGTGATGTATTCACTCTTCAAGTGCTTGGCCAAGTCGCGGCGAAGAACTTCCTCCTGAGTCACAACACGGGGGATAATCAGGCCTTTGCTAATCGCCCAGGGTGAAATTAAATGGGGCTCAATAGCTGAGTCTGAGTTGGGATGTGCAAGCCGATACTGCTCCAACACATACTCCATCTGAGCCTTCTTCTTCATGCGTTCGGGTGTAGCTGTCACCTTTTTCATTTGGCTACTTGGTCTCCATTGAGAAGCTTGGGTGAAATGCTATGACCCCATCCGTCTGTGAGAGCCGTACTCGTTGCGGAATCTCTGATCTTTGAGAGCAGCTTTCGGTGGGCGCCGTAGCTCACCTCACCGCGCTTGTGAAGTTGCCCGAGGATGATTCCTGGATGCATCTTCATTCGAATGGAAAACTGCACGATTCGCGTCTCTTGGTAGAGGGGGGTGACACGGCCTATAAATGAGGTGAGTTCACTCGACGGGACTAAGGTATCGGCAGCAAAGCGATCAGCGGCAGCTTCAGCCGCCGGTTCGCCTACCTGGAAACCGGCCTCGGTATTGCTCCCGAAACTGTCGAATGAGTAGGCATCTCTTGCAAGAACGTGACCCAATTCGTGGAAGAAAGTGAACCAGAAATTATCGTTCCGATCAAAGCGCGCAGTCATGGCAATGACCGGAGTACCGTCCATCCAGAATGTGGCACCATCAAGCGTTGATCCCGGGAGGGGTTCAACGATCAAAAAGCGTATCCCGTAGCCCCCTAGTACGACTGAGAGCTTGGTCACTTCCTCTGGGTAAGCAGCGAGCACTCGAAGCTTCTTGATGAGCTGGGATAGGCGAGCCTCGTCGTAGGGCTGCACCAGCAGTGTTGCTGCGAGTTGGCGAGCACGGAGTGCCCATGCCTTCTCCTTGGGCGAGAGATCACTGAATGGGTCTGACTTGCGAGCAGCGATCTGCATCATCGGCTCGCCGAGAAGCCGATCCAGTTCGGCTTCAAGCGCATTCGTGTCTGCGGTGAGAGAAAGCCAACCGCGCTTCTGCATGTCACGTATGGGTAAATCCGTGTAAAACTTGGCACGCTTCGAGATTTCCTCTACCGGAGCTTCAACAAGAGAAAGTTCGTATTGGGAACTCCAATGCAACCAGTCTTCGGGCGAGTCACCGAAGGCAGCGGCGAGGACTACGGCCGTCTCGGGAGAGATGTTGGTCAGCCCAGCGAGAATTTTAGTGATGAGTGAGCGAGTCTTACCTGTGATTGCGGCAAGCTCGTCTTGCGTCCAGCCGGAAGCTTCGAGCTTCTCCTTCAGGATCAGTCCGGGATTCTTTGGAGTGGCCATGTCCTATTGTACAACGATCTTGTACACGGCTGCTTCCGCAAGAGCACGGGACGATCCTTGAAAGTAAATGTGCCGCCTCAAGGGAGGCGCTTAAGACCACCGACGCAGGGCAGCTCGTTCCGGGCTGGCAGGCCGCAACACAGGGAATCGAGTTCTTTGTTCACTCTCCCTTTGCCGGCAAGACCCACGGCAAATCGTCAGTGCGCTGAGCTTGCCCCCGGAAAGCGTCCCTCATAGCGAGCTGATGTAATCGCGAAGAGGAGACTGAGATGGAGAAGGCGACACGTCGTCGTTACACGTTGGAGTACAAGCAGGAGGCGGTCCGTTTTGGTGTCCTCCGGGCAGAAGGTAGCCGCTGCCGCTAAGGCTCTGGGCATCGTCGAGCAGACGCTGGCCATCTGGGTGAAGGCGGACAAGGCTGGGCAGTTGCGCGGCGTTCCGAGCGAGCAGTTGAGCGTGGATCGGATGGAGGTCAACCGTCTGCGCGGAGCTTGCGCGGGTGACCATGTAGCGGGACATATTGGGAAAGCCACGGCGTACTTCGCGAAGGTGCCGCGATGAAGTACGCCTGGATCGAGAAGCATAAGCTGCGTTGGCAGGTGTGCGTGCAGTGCCGGGTTCTGGGAGTGAGCGCGTCGGGATATCGTCAGCATCTGGCAAGGTGCAAGAAGCTCCTCATGCGCCGGCATCTGAGCGAGACGGCCTTGCTGGTAGCTCAGTTGATTTCAGATCGGTTTCGGCGATGCAGTCCAGCCGTGATGAACTTAGCTGGACCTTCTCGCAGCTGCTCGATCTCGCCCCGATTCTTGCTTGCACCGTAGTCTCGGAAATGATGTCGAGGGTCACGGAGAGTTCGGCCGGCGTGGCGAACATCGAATTGGAGGTCTACTTGCGGCAGGGCTCCCTCATTGGAGCTGCCACAACTCAGGGGCCGGTTCAACTTCCATTCTGGGTTGCTCTAAAGCCTACCGTATGAGGATTCAAACCTAGCACAAAAGTCTTCTGAGTACCGGGAAGTCGCCTTCTCGTCAGAGATTCCGACCAGAAAGGCTGCCGGCGTTTGGCCGGTCTAACTTCCGCTGTGCGCGTTCATGGAGACTTACGTGGGCCAATTTGGCCCGATCGGCCTTCGCTACCGAAGGTCTTGAAAGCGCTGCGGTCCAAAGAGCACGATGAGACCGTCAGCTAAGGAATCTCGCCATGTCAACGCATCATGGCTGCCGGTGTACTCGCGGTACGACACCTGTGCTCCAGATGCCGTCAATACATCGCGCAGTCGCCGGTTCTCTAATAAACCGCTCGACTGGGCTCCTCCTTCCAGGCGGCCTACGCTCAAATAAAACCGCACAGGCAAGCGTGGTTGAAGCGAAATCTGTTGAGCCAGCCAGTTCGATTCGCTGAGAAAGTAACTACCTTCCCCTACAGCCGGATCTGGCGAGTAGGCATAGGCACCTGATTGGGATAGAACGTTGCCGAAAACATCCGGATGTCGAAAACCAGCACAGCCCGCCGCTAGACCGCCAAGGCTGGACCCCGCGACCAACGTCCTGCCTGGCTCAACACCGGCCTGGTAGTTTGTCACAGCCCACGGTACAAGCTCTTTAGCCAGAAAGTCACTGAACGTTGTAGAACAAGCGAGATCACGGTTCCTGTGCTCTTGATCGATGTTGCTTACCAGGATCGCTACCGTCGGGCTGATCTCAGCTTTGGAGGCGAGGCTGTCCAGGATTGTGGGCGTTGGTATAGGCGAGTTCTTATCTATGCCGTAGCCTTGACCATCAAGACGATGAGCAGGTTATATGGGCCACTCCCCTTGACGAAACCCGGTGGAGTATAGACCGCAATGGGCCGCTCTTCTCCCAGTGTCTGGCTCCTCATAGCGGTCGTGGTGAGCCTCCCTTTTGGAACCGAGGGATTCTCTTTTATCCATGGCTCTGGACTCGCATCCGGTAGTTCTACGACAGAACGCCCGATTGCGTCCCACCAGTTCGGATTTAAAGGGTCTCTTCCACAGCCATGTGTATTGTCACAAAGCATATAGCCAAAACGTGCGTCCTTAGGGACCCGCTCTGTGCGGAACCAGAGATCTGTACTGCCTAATCTTTGGAGGTTGTAGTTTCCGTTGACCGCGACATCACCCATCACACCGACGGAAGCCGCTTGTGATCCGCGCCATATATAGGTCAAGAGAACGAGGCGACTATCTGCAGGGTACGGTTCGATCAGGGGAGCGTGCCCTGCTATGTCTTTCCAGAACTCGGGAAGCGCCTCAGAGCGGCGTTGGTTGATTTGCCGCTGCAGGGTAGCAAGCCGGGGACTCACGGGCTCATTCTTCGAGCTTTGGGCGTTGATCCCGCAGAATGAGGCAAGAACAAACCATACTGAGAACGCATAGAGTTTAGATTCGTTACGCAACGTTTACCTACGCAGGATGAATTGTGCTCCAGTGTAGTAAGCATCACACATCGATCTGGGTTGAGTCCCGCAAGTCGCCTTGTGGGAAGAGTAGCGGGCTCTTCGACAGCCAACTTTCTCCAGGTGCGCCAGAATGCGGAACAAGGAGCGGTTCAGCCACGTATCGAACATGGGAGATGTTCGATTTCCCGAGCCGGGGAGGGCGTGAATGGATCGTAAAGTGCGAACCACAGTGGCGGACGTGGGATGCGGCCTTCTCGCTTTTCTGCTCGTTCGGCTATGTGTTGGCCTTCTTTGACAAGCATCTCCGGGGAAACCACCATACAATTCTTGATTCGCCGACACCGATCGACACGCGAGCGAGGATTGACCAGTTCCCGCCGCATTGATCAGGGCTGGTAGGAGGCCGAACCACGTCGTTCCTGTGCTTTGGCTGCAGTCCAAGCCACTCTTCTCTTCGTGTGGCCTATAGCTGAGGGCGGGTAGGTAACGGCAATTCGGTTTCTCGTCAGCAATCAGGCCCTACAGCCTCGATTAGCGCCTCAGTCTCAACTGACAAAAAAGAGCGTTTGAACTAAGCCGCTGGCGCGGCGGATGCTGCGGTATCGGTGGGTGTGGGCGGCGGCCGGGTTTAGGGTTTGGGTCACAAGGAGGATTCCCCTGTGACCCATCTTCGTCAGCTGATGCTCGACGAGCTCCAGCGCCGCAACTACTCGCCCGCGACCGTACGCTCCTACATCCATGCGGTGGAGGAGTTTGCCGCTTATTTCCACCGGTCACCTGAGCAACTTGGACCCGAGCACATCCGCGACTACCAGGTGCATCTGTTCCGCGACCGCAAGCTTTCCCCGCGCACCATCGAAGGCCAGGCGGCAGCGCTGCGGTTCCTGTTCGTCAAGACGCTTGGGCGGCCTTACCTACCCGATGCGATCCCATTTCCGAAGCACCATCGGCGCCTGCCAACTGTGCTCAGCCAGGAAGAAGTATCGCGGCTGATCGACTCGGCCGGCAACCTGATGCATCGTGCGATGGCGATGACGCTCTACGCGACTGGCGTTCGCCGCGCAGAGTTGTGCCGGCTGAAGGTGGCCGATATCGACAGCGAACGCATGGTGCTTCACATCCAGCAAGGCAAGGGCGGGCGCGATCGGGACGTTCCGTTGAGTCCGAGGCTGCTTGAGACCTTGCGCGAGTACTGGCGATGGATGAAGCCGAAGACTTATCTGTTCCCAGGTATGGAGAACAACTGGCGAGCGGATGTGCCGGTCACCGACAAGGTGGCATGGATCGCTGTCACCCAGGCAGCGAAGGCAGCAGGCATTACCAAGCGCGTCTCGCCTCACACGCTTCGCCACAGCTACGCGACGCACCTGCTTGAAGCCGGTGCAGACCTGCGCACTATCCAGCTGCTGCTAGGACACGCCAAGCTCGCCGACACGACGGTCTACCTGCATCTGTCACGCCGTCACCTGCAGGCCGTCGCCAGCCCGCTCGAAGCCATCCAGATGTCGAAGACGAACGAGACGAAGCATTCGAGGAGACGCGTGCAGCGATGAGCCGACCCACCCTTGAGGTGGCCGACATCCTTCGCACCTCGGGCAGCAGCTTCTGGCAACGGCACGGATCGCACTACGCCTGGCAGCACCGCAAGGTGATGGACGCCATCGTCCGTTGTCGAACCGCGGCTCTGGGCGGCCATCGCGATCGATGCTCCGGCTGCGGTCATCAGGCCATCTCTTACAACTCGTGTCGCAACCGGCACTGCCCCAAGTGCCAGGGCAACGCCCGCGCCAGGTGGCTGGCCACGCGTTCGGCCGAGCTGCTGCCCGTGCCCTACTTCCACATCGTCTTCACTCTTCCGCAGGAGCTCTCCGCGCTCGTGCTTCAGAACAAGCGGCTGCTCTATGACCTGCTCTTCCGCACCAGCGCGGCAACGCTGCTCGAAGTGGCACGAGACCCGAAGCACCTCGGAGCCGGCATCGGCCTGCTCAGCGTGCTCCATACCTGGGGACAGAACCTGCAGCA
>JALYVA010000116.1 GCA_030853485.1 Acidobacteriota bacterium | reverse complement strand
CCAAGAAGGTCAACGTAACCGCGATACCAAAGTTATTGCCTTTCAATGCCATGCACCCTCCTTCGACCCGGAGCCAGCATGTGGCGAAGGCGAAATTGAGTCAAATTCCTCCGGGAAAGGGGGGAAGAGCCGGGCGCAAGGGATCCATCGCGGCAATTTGACCGAGTTTTGGAACCAAATCAGGATGTAAAGGCCGGCAACCACGGATCCGGACCCAAAACCGATGCGTATCGTTCCCTCCCACACTGGCGAGCAGTCAAATGACTTGAGACCGTTCGCGTTGCCGAAGCTCATAAGCGTCAGGGAGTTGTGCGGAACTTTTGGAGTGACTCCTGGATGGGTCTATAAGCGCACAAAGAGAAATGCCATCGATCCGCTCCCCGTTGTTCGCTTCGGCTTACGCGGTATCCGCTTCAATCCGTCCCAGATTTGCACCTACGTCCGGGCTCGCGAGCGGCACCGTACCGATGCTAGGCTGGAAACACCCGACGGAAGTGCCCCAAGCAGCGGAAAGGGGCATTTCAAATTGACCAGAAAGCGTATTCAGACCGGCAGTGTCCGGTTGCGTAAGGATGGCGATCCAGCGTGGTGGGAGGGCTTTTACCGGGAGAACATTGTCAACGAGGCAGGGAAGACAGAACGGAAACGCAGGGCTGTCAATCTCGGCACGGTGAACGAAGTTCGATCGAAGAAAGTCGCCCTACAGAAGTTGGCTGTCATTCTTGAACCGATCAACGATGTCAAATGCCGACCGAAAAAGATGATGACATTCAGAGGTTTCATCGAGAAATACCGCTCGTTGAAACTCGCGAACAAGAAGGGAACCACGGTGCATGGCTACGAGACCAACATCCGCGCACACTACCTTCCTGAGTTTGGCCACATGCAACTGTCAGAAATCTCGATCGAGTCGGTCCAGACGTTCCTCAACCGCAAAGCAAGCGAAGGCAAGGCGGTACAAACCCTCAAGAATCTCAAATGGGGGCTCAGTTCCATCTTCGTCGCCGCGATCAAGTACGGATATATGACCTTCAATCCAGCACGGGGAGCAGATCTTCCTGCCGAAGAGATCCGTGAACAGAAGGTTCTCCCTACGGGCCGTGAGCTGAATCTGCTCATCGGCAGCCTGGAGGAACCGGCTGGCACGGCTGTCTGGCTAGTTGCTGTAAGTTGCGTTCGTCCGGAGGAGCTCGCATTCAAGTGGAAAGACCTGAATGCGGAAAAGCGGGAGCTGTGGGTCGTGCGCGCCGTTAACCAAGGCAAGCTCCACACCCCCAAGTACCACCGCGCGAACCGCCCCATCCGGCTGACGGAGGCTGACGTAGCCCGTCTGCTCGCCCTGAAGTTACGGATGAAGGCGGGGGAGGAAGACTGGCTGTTTCCGAACCGCATCAAGACGGGCAAGATCATGAAGCCGGGTCCGATCTGGCACGAAACCCTTCTGGCCCGGCGCATCCAGCCGGCGGCAGAGAGGCTCGGGCTCCCACATATCACGTGGCGTCTCCTCCGGCACTGGGGAGCGACACAGATGGTGGAGGCTCACGTTCCACTCAAGGCAGCGCAGGAACGGCTGGGTCACTCGCGTCCGGACATCCTTCTCAAGTTCTATGCTCATGTCCTCGACGGATCCGCGGACGCGGCCGCCGAGAGCCTGAGCGGACAGTTGAGCGGCACTTTTCCTGCCGCTCAACGGGCCCAAACGGGTGTTTTGTAAGCGGTTGTACGCTTATTGGCAGCTTAACGGCAGCTAGGGGGTGAGAGCCTCTGGCTAAGTTGTTGAGAAGTATGGAGGCGCGGGCCGGGATCGAACCGGCGCATAAAGGTTTTGCAGACCTCTCCCTTACCACTTGGGTACCGCGCCCTGAAGTCTCATCAGGAGCCCCAGAACAATGCTCACAGACTCAAAGGCACATAACCAAGCAACGATCGGTGCGCAGCGGTAAGGAGAGGGCGTTTGGAGCGGGAGACCGGGGTCGAACCGGCGACATCTTCCTTGGCAAGGAAGCACTCTACCACTGAGCTACTCCCGCTCGTACAGGTTCAAGTATAGCGGCCATGTCCCTTATGGTCAACGCGCGGAGCCTCTTTGCCGCCCGCCTTCACAAAGGCCTCGCCTCAAAGTTGCCACAGCCCGAAATCGTGCATCTCACAGCAGGTAACTTGCGTCACTGCATCTCAATCGGGAAGTAGAGCATTACGCAATGGGAACACCGACACCAGTTCCGGAAGTGCAGATCCAGCACTGGCACGCCCTGCTCGATTCCGCAGGCGAGGGAATCTGGGGCCTCGACCTTGACGGAAACTGCACCTTCGTCAATCGCATGGCCATCAATGCATTTGGTTTTGAGCGGGAAGAGATGCTTGGAAACAACATGCATGATCTCGTCCATCATCACCGTCCCGACGGCACCGAGTTCCCAGGCTCAGAGTGTCCCATCTACGCCGTCGTCAAAAAGAACGAAGCCTTCCGTCAGATGACCGACACCATGTTCCGCAAAGACGGCAGCTTTTTTATCGCCGAAGTCTCCGCCCAGCCGGTCACGGTCCACGATCAGGTCGTTGGTGTCGTTGTAACCTTCCGTGAGATATCCGAGCTGCGCCGCCAGCAGGAAGAGATGCGGCAGGCCTACAAGCTCGCAGAACAAAAAACCGCCGAGCTCGATGCCGTCATCGAGAGTATTCCCCATGCCGTTTACATCGCCACACAAAGCGGCGAGCTCCGATTCAATCAAATTGCGAAGAAGATGGGTGGCGGAAAGTTCCCACGCGAACTGAAGACGCTCGAGCGCGCCCTCGCAGGTGAGTCGTCAACTCAAACGCTCCACAACGACGGCCGCTGGATACGCAGCGTTGCCGCTCCCGTCCTGCTCGACGGAAAAATTCGCGGCGGCGTTGCCGTGAACACCGACATCACCCAGACCCGTCTGCAGGACGACGCGCTGCGAAAGTCTGAAAAGCTTGCCGCGGTAGGTCAACTTGCATCGTCCATTGCGCACGAAATCAACAATCCGCTGGAATCGATCACGAATCTTCTTTATCTCATCCAGCAGTCCCAATCCATGCAGGACGTGCAGCAATATGCCAAGCTGGCCCAGGCTGAGTTAGCCCGCGTCACCCAGATCACAGTTCAAACCCTGCGATTCCACCGCCAAAACAGCAAGCCCGTCGAGGTTGATCTCGCCGAAATGCTCCGTGCAGTCATGTCGCTGTACACAGGACGAATGCTGGTCAGAACCATCACCGCAGATGTGCAGCTAACCTCCGCGCCCCGCGTCACTGCCCTCGAAGGAGAAATCCGCCAGGTGGCCAATAATCTGATCCGCAACGCGCTCGATGCAATGAGCACTGGCGGACGTCTAATGGTCCGTCTTCATCCGCAGCGAGACCCGCACACCGATGCGCCAGGCGTTCGCATCACCGTAGCCGACACCGGCGAAGGCATCAGCCCGAAGATCATCGCCCACCTCTTCGAACCCTTCCAAACCACGAAGGAACAAACCGGAACCGGGCTCGGGCTATGGGTCAGCAAAGGCATCGTCGAGAAGCATGGCGGACGCATTTCGCACCGCAGCCGCAGAGGCCGCGGAACTGTCTTCGCGGTCTGGATGCCCGTCCAGCCCGAAGCTAATCTGGCGACTCAGGTAGCGTAACCGCGATCCGCGGCCCTGCAGCAATATCGGACCGTCGACGTGTGACATGCGGGGTCAGCAGCAGAATCAAATCGCTCGCTCGCCCGTTCGTCGTCGTCTCCGACAAGACCGACTGAAAGCCCGGCAGGTCGCCCACACCCGGGTATCCCCCGACCGCTGAGCTGTCCGCCTTGCTCAGGCTGCTGGCCATCAGTGCCGTCTCCCCGTCATCCACCGTCACATCCGACGTAAACTGCTGGCTGTTGAGAATCGGAATGTTGGACAGCGATCCTCCACTCAGCGACTCGATCTTCAGCTCCACATGCATCTTGATCGCACCTGATTTCTGCACCGTCGGCGTAGCTTTCAGGGTCAGCCCAAGATCCTCGTACTGGATCTGCGGCACAGTCAAAGACTGCCCAGCCGCGGAGTTGAGCAGCTTCGAGACAGGAACACCGTTGACCGAAACATTCGAAAGCCCCGCCGCACTTCCCGTAAGCCCGCTGCTGTAAGTCGCCGTCGTGATCGGGTATCGCTGCCCAATCCGAAACACCGCTGTCTGCCGATCCGCAATGCGCACCTGCATATCGTCCAATGCACGCGTGTCGCTCGAGGTAAGCGCAAGATGAAACGAGGGATTCTGGTTCGTCGTCACCCCCGTCTGCGTCAGTCCGCCACCGAAAAATCCCACCGTGCTTGAGAGCAGCGCGCTCTGCACCAGCCCCGACGCAATCAGGGCAAGCGCAATCGTGATATTGCTCGACCCCGCCGGTATCAAGCCCTGCGCGATGCCTTGGTTCACCAGGCTCTGGTTTGCACTCACCAGCTTGCTCGCCTCCGAAGCCACGCTGTAGACCCCCACCTGCTGAGGCAGTTGCGCCCCAATGTCACGCTGGTTCGTGCGATCGACCGTGTACAGCTTCAGCTCAACCATCACTTCGCTTCCGCCGTCGATCAGGTCTGCAAGTGTCAGGTTGATGTACGTCAGCGTATTCTCGGGCGCGCGAATCACCAGGCTGCCCGAAGATTTCTCTACCGTAAGCTGCTTCACATCGAACACGTTGCGAACCACATTGCCCAGTTCGTCCATCTGCTCGTTCGTCATGCCTGGAATGTAGATCGTCTCCTGCAGCTGACGTTCCAGGCGCTGGCGATTCTCTGGCGTGTCCTTCGCAAGTATCACGCTGGTCCCGTCCAGAGGCACCGCGAACAGATGCGTCATACTCAGCAGAATTGGAACTGCCTGCGAATAGGGCGAATCATCCAGATCGAATCGAAGATTTTGCCGCGTTACAGAGTCGTCGAACACGGCGCGAATACCGTAAGCCGCCAGCACCGTGCGAAGGATGTCCTGCGCATCGGTGCGCAGATGAAAGCTCTGTTTCGTCTCGTTCGGTCGCAGGCTTATCGGCCCCGCAAGCGCCGGCCCCTCTTCGATCCAGGGTTCGACTGCAGGATGAAAGAGTTTGGCCGCAGCGCCCGGCATCGTATGCTCCCCCACCCGGTCGCTCTGCGGATCGAGCAACGCCGCCTCCGCAAGCAGCGTATCGGCCTTCTCACGCTGTCCCAGAAGCCGGGCCTGGCCGGCCTGCTGCACCAGCTCCGAGACGTGCCGCTCCTCGGTCATCGCGAGAGCCAGCGCATAATCGCGGTTCGTGGGATCGAGCTCCACCGCCTTGCGAAACAAGTTCTCCGCGCCCGCAAGATCGTTTCTCTTCACCAGCCGCGCACCCGCGAGATAGGCATCGTCCGCAGCCTGCATCTGGTGCTTCGAGGAGCTTCGCAAACCAGCATCGTTCCGTGCCGCCACCCCATGCTGCGTCTCCACATCTGGGGAGACCGGCGTCGAAGCAGACTGCGCCCCACTCTGCAGCGTAAGTCCCAGCATGGCGAACGCAGTGGCGCACCTGAGAGTTGTTCGCGCCCGCGATTGGGGAGAAGGATTCATCGTCTGCTGGTTAGACGAGCTCAGCCCGCTAACGAGCGCTGGCAATATTTTGGATATGCGGCCGCTCGCTCCGTGGCGGGCGCCGCATCCCATTGCGGATCTGCGCCGTATCCATGTCGAGCTCAGCCAGAGTACGGCTCAGCGTGTTCCGGTGCATGCCAAGCTCATCGGCCGCCTTGCACTGGTTGCCCTTGTGTTGTGCGAGCACTTCGAGGATGTAGCGCCGTTTAAACTGCCGTACGGCCTCCGCATAGGAGATACCGGCGCTATGCATCTGCGTAATCAGACCGTCCAGTTCACGCTTCAAAGTGTTGTCCTCGCCTGCGGTCCCGTGTCGGTGCCGCAGTTTCATTGTGCCTCTATCCCGGCCGTTTGATCCAATCGGGCGCGGTGTGCTTGAGCTCGGCCGCACCCTTCGAAATCTCATGCTGAAGGTCATGAGGCACAACGAAGGATACCGCATGCGCCCCCGCAAGGAAATAGGAAGATAGCCGCGAATTTTCCGTCCAGTCGGCGTGTGGCACAAAGGCCGCAATCGCCATCAGAATCGCCACCCCAAACAGGCATCCGCGCGCTAACCCGAACACCGCCCCCAACATGCGGTCAAAAAAGCCGAGCCCAATCGCATGTGCCGTGCGGTTCAGCAATCGGCCGGCAAGCGCGCTCAGCACCATCACACCCGCGAGGATCAGAAAAAATGCCACGATCCGCGCCGTTCCCGGTGTCGTCACTACCCGGCCCACAAACACCGCCACATGCTTGTAGTACCAACTCGCCAGCAGGATTGCAGCAACCAGGCCACCAAACGAGAACAGCTCAAGAATCAGGCCGCGAATAAATGCCTTCACCGTCGAGTAGACAAGGATCGCGACAAGAAACCAGTCGAAGAGACTCATAGGTATCAGCCGTTCGTCAGGCTCACCCGGCCGCTCAGGATACGAAACGCCTCCAGGTACTTCTCCCGCGTGCGTTCGACCACCTCATCCGGCAGCACGGGCGCAGGAGCCTGCTTGTTCCACCGAATCGATTCAAGATAGTCGCGAACATACTGCTTGTCGAACGAAGGCTGCGGTCCGCCAGGCCTGTAGCTCTCTGCCGGCCAGTAACGTGACGAGTCCGGCGTCAGCACCTCATCGGCCAGCGTAATCGTTCCGTCGATCAACCCAAACTCAAACTTCGTATCGGCCAGAATCAACCCCTTGCTCTCAGCATGCTTTGCCGCTTTGTCGTAGATCTCAAGCGTGAGTGCACGAAGCGCACCGGCATTCTCTCGGCCGATCGTCTGCTCCACCACGGAGTACGAAATGTTCTCGTCATGGCCGCCGGTGTTGATCTTGGCCGCTGGCGTAAAGATCGGTTCCGGCAGACGGTCAGACTCGCGCAGGCCTTTCGGCAGTTCGATCCCGCAGATCCCGCCCGTCTGTTGATAGTCCTTCCAGCCCGACCCCGAAATGTACCCGCGAACCACACATTCCACAGGAAACATCTCCGCGCGCCGGACCAGCATGCTGCGGCCTTCAAGCTGGTCTCGATACTCGGCAAGCTCGGCAGGGAACTCAGCGACCTCTGCCGTGATCACGTGGTTCGCGACGGTAGACTTCAAAAAGTCGAACCAGAAGAGAGAAAGCTGCGTGAGGATCTTTCCTTTCTCAGGTATCCCGCTTCCCAGCACATGATCGAAAGCAGAGATACGGTCGGTGGCCACGAAGAGAAGCCGGTCCTCCGCCCCTGGCAGCGCGTAAATGTCGCGGACCTTGCCCCGCGACGTCAGCGGAAGAGATCCAAGTTCGGTATGAAGAAGAGTGTGTTGCATCACGTCGACGTTACCACCTCCAGGAACTATCGAAAACTACACACCCAATCCGCTTCCACAATCGCGCCTCTCGTCGCTGTTCTTTTACCCCACCCAAAGACGGTGTCATCCTGAGCGAAGCCTCTCGCAGTCTCATCGCGAGAGGCGCAGTCGAAGGACCCGCATTTGCCCGTTGCCGTTGCTTCTCCCCTTTTCACCCGCCCAAAAACAGTGTCATCCTGAGCGAAGCTCTCGCAGTCTCATCGCGAGAGGCACAGTCGAAGGACCCGCATTTGCCCTTGCCGCTGCTTCTCTTCTTTTCACCCGCCCAAAAACAGTGTCATCCTGAGCGAAGCTTCTCGCAGTCTCATCGCGAGAGGCACAGTCGAAGGACCTGCATTCGCCCTTTGCCGTTGCTTCTCTCTCCTCCCCAAAAACAGTGTCATCCTGAGCGAAGCTCTCGCAGTCTCATCGCGAGAAGCGCAGTCGAAGGACCTGCATTTTGCCTCCGCCGTTGCTTAGCCCTTCCGCCCACTGCCTCTTTGGTCAACAGCCAGGCAGGGTATCTGCTTACGCGCTTGCCGTTGCTTCTCCACTCCTCACCCGCCCAAAACGAAGCCGTTCGTAGTCTTATCGCGAAAGGCGTGTTCGAACGACCTGCACGTTGCTCGATGCACCGTAATCCATCGTTCGTCCCGGACACATTCGAATGGATATGCCCTGCCGCTCAGGACAACACGCCTTCTGCCCGATTCCCGTCCCTTTCGTTCTGCCCTTCTGGTTGTCATCCCCGCAGGGGATCTGCGGTCGGCTCTTTTTTTGTCAAGCCCCCCTTTTCGCTAACTCCCACAAAACAAACGAGAAATAATTATTTAAAAGTGGCGTAGTAGTTTTACCTGTTTTGGTAAAATAGAAATAGAAGATAAAAAGCCTCGGAGATATTCCGGGGCCTTCGTTATTTGAAGTGAGGCATGCCGGTAAGTCCTTTGCTTGGACGAATTTGCACGTAAGTCCTTTCACTGCACGAATTTGGCGCCAGTGGTACACCATAACTGCAAGAAAATAAATGACTTGCGCGCGGGCAATAGGGG
>JALYVA010000115.1 GCA_030853485.1 Acidobacteriota bacterium | reverse complement strand
GTGGTCTTTGGAGTGGTCTGGGGAGTGGTCTTTGGAGTGGTCTGGGGAGTGGTCTGGGGAGTGGTCTGGGGCGGCGCTGGCGTGGTTTCGGCAGGCGTGGGCTGGAGGGGAGATGTGGTGTCTTCGGGCGCGCCGGGTTTGAGGCTGGCCGCGGGAGGGGTGGCACCGCTGGTGTAGCGGTCGGGGTGGACGGTGGGAAGCGGCTTGGGGACAACTCCGCCGGGTGCGGCAGGTGCGGCGCCTGGTGCTCCGGGCGTCTTGTCGCTGGTGTGGTCGGCATCCTGCAGGCTGGGCAGGCGGTCGGCAACGATTTGCGAGGCAGACTGGGCGACGGATTGCGCGGCGGCTTCGGCAGCTTTTTGATCGGCGAGAAGCTTCGCTGCGGCGGTCTGTGCCTGGGCGGTGGCCGCGCCGGCAGCCAGGTCCTGCATGGCCTGAACGGGAAGCCTGGTCTGCGTGTCGGTGATGATGAGGACTTCTTCGAGCTGGTTGAGATTGGCTGCGGGGCGAAGGCGGATGAGGGTGTACGGCTGGTGGTCGGGATCGGGTGCGATGGACTCGATGGTGCCGACCGGAAGACCGCGCGGGTAGACCTGATCGCCGCCTGAGGTGAGCACCTGCTCGCCGGGTTTGATGCGTGCATCGGGAGTGAGATTGTTGATGAGGATGCGGCCGGTCGTCGAGCCGCGAAGGATGGCACGGACCCGCGTCGAGACCAGGAGGACTCCGGCGCCTGAGGTCTGGTCGTTGATCAGAAGCACCTGCGAGGTGTGGGGAAAGACATCGCGCAGCTTGCCGACGACGCCATCCGGAGTGATCACGGCCTGGTCGGCTTTCAGCCCGTCTTTGGCGCCTTTGTCGATATAGATGACGCGCGAAAGGTCGCTTCCGCTCCCTCCGATGACCTGTGCGGCGACGGTGGTGGCGACATAATGCTGCTCGAAGTTGAGCAGTGCCTGGAGACGCTGGCCCTGCATGGCGTCTTCGGCGAAGGATGCCTGCTCGAGCCGGAGACGCGCGATCTGGGCCTGCAGGGCTTCATTTTGCTGGCGCGTGTGGCGTAGGTCGATGTAGTTCGACCAGGCGTGGCGGACGTTGTAGCCGATGCCGTGGAAGAAGCGCTCGAAAGGTGTGACCACTGAGACGACCCAATACCGCAGCAGGGTGACACGGGAGCCGTCGGGCGCGCCGGACTCGATGGGGCGGCGCAGCTGGACGGCGAGGCCGATCGTCTGGGCCAGCAGGATGGTCACCAGCACCAGGACGTTCTTGAAGCGTGTGAAGAAGGATTCCATGCGCTAGGGATGATTATCCGCGAATTGCCGCCGGTGCGGAGGTGGCGCTCTGGATGCGGGTAGGTCGGTCTCAGCGTGTGCCGGCGAAGATCCTTCCTGCCGGCCGGCGGGACGCTCCGGGCGAAGGCGTTATCTCTGAGGACGGTGACGGAGACCTGGAACGCACATATACTTTCTGCGTTGCCTGCGGAGGATTTCACTTCAGCTCCCAGCACCAAACATCTCGACACCCAAGATGAATGCTAAGCACCTGGAGATGCTAGGTGTATAGTCCCTGCATTTGATGGTTGGATCGGGAGTAAATCGGGTCTACAACTCCTGTGCCACCTTCGAGTTTCTATGAATCGCGGGATATATATTATGGCTTGAGGTGACTGGCGTGAGTGCAAAGAACGGATTGTGGCGAGGAAGGCACACAGGATTCCGACAGGTTCTGTGTATAGGGTTCATTCTTGTGGCTTGCTCTGGGTCTGCATGGGCTACTTACAATCCCCCTCCTGCCTGCAACAATCCATTTACTCCCCAGCAGGAGGTAACCGAAGGCGCGAAGGTAGCGGCTCAGGTGTACCAGCAGATGCCGGTGCTTCCAGAGAATGATCCCGTGTCCCGGTACGTCGCCCAACTCGGCGCGCATCTGGTCTCCCACGCACCTGGGCTGAAGTGGCCGTTCACATTCCACGTTGTGGCAAGTTCGGATGTCAACGCCTTTGCGCTGCCGGGGGGAGCCATCTTCGTCAACCTTGGAACGGTGCAGGCCGCACAGACTGAGGCGCAGCTTGCGGGAGTGCTGGCGCATGAGACCTCTCACGTTGTCCTCCGGCATGCAACATGCAATATGAAAAAGCAGCAAACGACGAACCTTCTGGCCGGTGTTGGGGCGATTGCATCGCAGATCCTCCTTGGAAATGGTACAGGTGGCCAGATCAGCCAGGCGATCATAGGGGCAGGTAATGGACTCTATGGGCTTCGAATGTCGCGCGACGATGAAAAGCAGGCCGATCTCTTGGGTACCGACATTCTCTACAACTCCGGCTACGACCCTCGCGGGATGGCGCAGTTCTTTGAGATCATCCAAGCAAAGTATGGCTCGGGTGGTGCGCAACTGCTCACCGACCATCCGAATCCCGGCAATCGGACTGAGTATGTGGATGCAGAGATCGCAACTCTTCCCCGTCGGGCCAATGACACCGTAACCTCCGCCGCCTTCTCGCGTGCACACAGCAACGCAATACAAGAACGCACTTTCACCGCCCAGCAAATCAAAGAGGGCACGTGGAAGAGCGGAGCCTACGCATCCGGTCCCGGCCAGTATGGCAATTCCTCTGTTGCAAACGGGAACCAACAGTATCCGCAGGAAGGGAATGCGAATGGCCAGGACTCAAACCGGGGTAGCCAGGGGTACCCAGGTACGGGGCAGTATCCGTCCGGCGGAGAAACGGGTTCCAGCGCGGGCCAGTACGGTGGCGAAGGCCCGGTGGCCCTCAACCGTGCGCAGCTTGGGGTCGGAGCGCGGATGGTCAGCGTACGCGGGCAAAACTTCCAGATCAACAAGCCCGCAAGCTGGCAATCCTCCTCAGGAGCAAACGGTAGTGCTACTCTCTTTCCAATTGGCGGATCCGGAACTTTTGGAATGGTGTACGGCGCGGTAATTGGAACAGCTCAGGCGCAAGGGGTCAACGATGAGGACTCTTTGGCGAACGCCACGCAGCAACTTGCGCAGCAGATTAGTCAGCAGAACGGAGGCTTGCGGCAAGTCAGCCAAGTTCAAACATTGAATGTAAACGGGGGAATCGCCGATGCTGTGGACCTGCGCGGCCGATCTCCTCTAGTACAGAATGGAACGACCCTCCCTGAACATGATTGGCTAATCGCCATGCCGAGCAGCGACGGAGACCTCCACTTCATCATCTTCGTTGCGCCGGAACGGGACTTTCTTGCTCTCCGGCCGACATTTGTGGCAATGGTGAACAGCTTCAGAGCACAGTGATGCGCTTGGAGCCATTCAGACGAAGAGCGCTTTATGCAGATCCAGCTGCAACCCTGAGTGCCATCCGCGCCGGCGCATAGGCCCCTCCAGTAAATCGTCGTACGTGGTAAGCCGGCAGGACTGCGGACACGAACAGTTATCGATAGTGCGAGGTGCTACTTCGGCTGGAACAGCAGAGGCGCGAAGTGAACCAGGTTGTCTCGCCAGACCAGCCAGGTGTGCCTTCCGGGTGTTTCGATCTGCGTCACCGGCATCTGCTTGCTTTGGAGAAAGGCGACCAGCTTCCGGTTGGGGTCGACGAGGTGGTCTTCTGTGCCGCAGGCGATCCAGAGCAGACGAAGATCTGCCGCCTTGGGATTGAGCGATGCCAGTTTGCCGGCATAGTCGAGATTGTGCACGGCAGAGCTGAAGCCGCCGATCCACGCGAACTGGCCGGTGTGCGTCAGACCTGTTTCGAGGCTTTCGAGACCTCCCATGGACAGGCCTGCGATCGCACGATCTTCGCGGTCCCTTGAGACGTGGTACTCCGCCTCGACGCGTGGAAGGACCTCTGTCAGCAGGGCCTGGGCGAACAGGCTGGTGTTGTGCTCGACGATCGCGGCGTCGTTCCACACCTCATGGCCGTGCAGGAAGGCCATATCGCCGTACCCGAGCGGCATCACGACCACCATGGGCTTGATCGCTCCCTGCGCCAGGAGATTGTCGAAAATCAGGTTCGCCTGGCCAACTTCGGTCCAGCCTGCATCGTTGTCGCTGTAGCCATGGAGCAGATAGAGCACGGGATATTTTTTGGCTGAGGCGGCGTCATAACCTGGCGGCGTATAGACGATGTAGCGGCTCTGGTTCTGCGGCAGGCCGAGCACGGCGGCAGTGGTATAGCTATGGCGGTGCAGCGTGCCATGCGGAACAGAGGTGATCTCCCAGGGCTGCGGCGTCTCTCCCGGCACTTCGATCTGGTTCGCGATGTTGAGGAGGTTGATGGTGGTGCGGGGGTTGCCCGGGTCAAGGCGTGTGCTCCCGTCAGCTTCAAAGTGATAGCTGTAGATCTCGGGCTTCAGTGGCCCAGTGGTGACGCTCCATACGCCGGCGGCATCCTTCTGCATGGAAAAAGGCGCGGCGTTGCTGTCGAGTAGAAGCGTCACTTTCGCGGCGGCGGCATCCTTGTAGCGGAAGGTGATGCTGCGATCGGCATGCAGCTCGGTCGAATGAAAGTCCGGAGTCTGCGCGCAAAGGGGGAAGGGCGACAGGGTGGCGGACCATAGCAGGAGACGTGCAGCGTTGCGGAGCAGGCGACGGGCGGCGTGAGGCATACGGCAGTTTAGCTGACCGATGGCATCGGCGGGTGCAGGGGACAGCGCATAATAAGGAGAATGGCCTTTCGCTCCGGTTTCGTCTCCATCGTCGGTCGCCCGAATGCGGGCAAGTCAACGCTGCTCAACGCACTGCTGGGGCAGAAGCTCGCCATCGTCACACACAAGCCGCAGACCACACGCACGCGCATCCACGGTGTTCTGGAGGTGCCGCTGAAGAAGAAAAGCAAGGGCGAGCCCGGCCATCCCGCGGCGCAGATCGTGCTGGTCGATACTCCGGGCATCCACAAGGCGGAGACGCAGCTCGACAGACGCATGATGCAGGAAGTCTACGACGCGCTCGAGAGCCGCGATGCCGTGCTTTTCCTGGTAGACGTGACGCATCGCCTGCCCGGACCTGCCGGAAGCGAAGGCAAGAACTTCACGGCATCGCGTCGGGCACTTTCGGCAGCGGAAGACGACTTCGCGCTTTCTCTGGTAAAGAAGCTTGCCTGTCCCGTGATCCTGGTGCTGAACAAGATCGATGCGATCCCCAAAAAAGACCTGCTGCCTCTTATCGCGCACTGGTCCACACTGCACACCTTTGCGGACGTGATCCCCATCTCCGCCCGCAAGAAGGAAGGGTTGGACCTGCTGCTCGAAAAGATTGTCGGCCAGCTGAAGGAGGGGCAGCGCTACTTCCCGAAGCATCAGCTTACGGATCAGCCGGAGCGTTTCCTGGTCGCCGAGATGATTCGTGAAAAGATCCTGCTGCTGACCGGCGAAGAGGTGCCCTACGCTACGGCCGTGGTGATTGAGAAGTACGAAGAGCCCGCATCCGTGAAGAAAACCAAAGACGGCAAGCTGCCCGTGACGAAGATCTCCGCGGCCATCTTCTGCGAGCGCACCGGGCAGAAGGCAATTCTGATCGGCAAGCAAGGCGAAATGCTGAAACGGATTGGCACAACGGCACGTAAGGACATTGAAGGCCTGCTTGGGACACGCGTCTTTCTGGAGCTCTTCGTCAAGGTGCAGGAGGAGTGGCGTTCGAGCCGCGGATTCGTTGAAGATCTGGACTGGAGACGGCAGTTGGAACTGATCGCAGAGAAACAAGCAGCCGAAGAGTAGAGCGGAGATGTGACACTTAGGATGTGCTGCGGCACGCGATGATTGTCCTACAGCGAAAGAATCCAGACAGCGACGGCAGGAGAATGAACGGACAGCGAGCCACACCAGAGACGCGGGAACCTATCACCAGTGGAACGCGTTCGAATATTGTCGACATTGTAAAAGGTATCGCCATCATCCTGGTGGTGTATGGCCATACCGCGCAGGGAATGGCCCACCGCGACTGGTGGAGCGGTCCAGGAGCTGTCTTCTCCGACGTCTTCATTTACAGCTTCCACATGCCGGTGTTTTTCTTTGTCGCGGGCTTGTTTGCCATGGGCAGTCTGGCAAAACGAGGCAGCCGGCATTTTGTTGTCGATAAGGTGGAGACGATTCTCTATCCGTACCTGTTCATAGCGGTTCTGGGTACGCTCATCGAACCGTTTATCTGGCGATTCAAGGCCGGACATGCGCCCTTCCACTGGAATGTTTTTCTGCTCTCCCTGACGGACGGAGATGCAAACTGGTTCTTGTTTGTTCTGTTCCTTTGCCTGATGCTGGCGTTGTTCACGGCACGGGTGCCAGACTGGTTGCGTTTTGCAGCGGCGACCCTGGTGGCATTGCTGCCGCCGCTGGGGGCATCGTCTATTTACAAGGTGCCCCATGAGTTTTGCTTCATGGCGGCGGGCATGTGGGTGGGCAAGCGCATCTATCGCCTGGAGCGAATGCGAACCGATGCGGCGGCTCTCCTCTTCTTTCTTCTTGCAGCGTTCCAGGTGTGGCTGGTCCACCTTTGCGGGCCGTCTGCGCTGTGGCGTTGGACCTACATCATTCTTGGATTGACAGGTACCGCTGGGGTTTTGCTGCTGGCAAAGCTGCTGGATAAGCATCAAGTAGGTAAGAGCCTGGCGTGGGTGGGCCGCGCATCGCTGGGGATATTTCTGCTGAGCGCCTTTGCGCAGGGAGCCGCACGCGAGGTTCTATTCAGAGGGTTTCACACACGAGAATTCTGGCTGCAGCTGCTGGTTCCTACGCTCTTCGCGATCGTTCTACCGGCTATCGTCTGGCATCAACAGGATCGATGGCGCGTGGGCTGGATTTTCCGCTGGCCGTTCTAATGAAAGCGGCATTCGCCCTGCTCCCTCGCTACTCTTTGACGTTCACGCCGAGGGCCTTCATCTTGCGATAGAGGTGACTCCGCTCCAGCCCCAGACCTTCCGCAGTGCGGCTCACATTGCCATGAAACTCGTCAAGCTTTTTGAGGATGTAGTCGCGTTCATAGGCCTCACGCGCTTGCAGGAGTGAGGTAAATTCTTCGGGACGGCCTGCCCCCTTGGCCCCATCGCGGTACACCAGCATCGGGAGGTGTTTGCGTTCGAGGCGCTGCGTCTTTGGATTCAGAATCAGGACGCGTTCCACAAGATTGCGCAGCTCACGCACATTGCCTGGCCAGTGATATTGCTTGAGCGCCGCAAGGGCTTCCTCGGTCATTTCCACGTGGGGGCGACCGTATTCGGTGCCAAACTGCTGCAGAAACTCTTTGACCAGGAGGGGAATGTCTTCTTTGCGATCGCGCAGGGGAGGCACAAAAAATGGAATGACGTTGAGGCGGTAAAAGAGGTCTTCGCGAAAATTTCCGCGCGAGATCTCCTCTTCGAGATCCTTGTTGGTGGCGGCGATCACACGCACGTCCACATGCACCGGACGCGATGCCCCTACAGGCAGAAAGCGCTGTTCATCGAGCGCGCGCAGAACCTTCGCCTGGGTCTTGAGACTCATGTCTCCGACTTCATCGAGAAACAGCGTGCCGCCATCCGCGCGCTCGAAGGTTCCGCGTTTTTCGGTCGGGCCTCCCGGGACCGCTCCGTGCCGGTAGCCGAACAGTTCGGACTCGATGTAGTCCTCCGGAATTGCCGCGCAGTTCAGCTCGACAAAGGGCCGGTCTTTGCGCAGACTTTCGGCATGCATGGCACGTCCTACAAGCTCCTTCCCGGCACCCGACTCGCCATAGATCAGCACCCGGCCATTGGTCGGAGCCATCAACTTGATCTGCTGGCGAAGCGCCTTCATGGGGACCGAGTTGCCCGTCACCGTACCCTTGGTGAGCTGTCGCGAAAACTCCTCGTTGTCTTCGCGCATCTGCCGCGCCTTGATCGCATTCTTGAGCACGATCAGGGTGCGTTCCAGCGACAACGGCTTCTCGAGAAAGTCGTAGGCACCCAGCTTGGTGGCGCGCACGGCAGCTTCAATCGTGCCGTGTCCGCTGATGATGACCACCTCCGGAAGATCCGTACGCTCCATCTGGCGAATCTCGGTCAGCGTTTCCAGGCCGTCACGGTCCGGCAGCCAGATATCGAGCAGCACGACGTCGTAGACCGCATCGCGCAGCAGCTCCAGGGCTTCGCCGGCGGTGGCAGCAGAGGTGACGAGATAGTTCTCTTCACGCAGAATGTTCTCGAGCGATTCGCGGATCTCGGCTTCATCGTCGACGATCAATACATGATTCATGGAAGATCTCTCGCGTTGGTTGAGGCAAGGTCGTCCTGCCCGGAAAGTTGGGCTCCGTGGTGGGAGTGCTCCGCAACTGCGCGCTCGTCCTGAATGAGGTCGGGCGGAGCTCCAGCGTCTTTTGGTGCAGCTTCCAGTTCCGTATCGAGGTCGAGTGAAACTGCCGGACGCAATTCAATGATGAACCGGGCGCCGGCAGGCTCGTTCTTCTCGGCGCGGATGGTGCCTTGATGTTCCTGGATGATCTTCGCGGCAATGGCAAGGCCCAGCCCGGTGCCGCGCTGCTTGGTGGAGAAGTACGGCAGGAACAGCCTTTCGCGCATCTCGTCGGTCAGGCCCGATCCGCTGTCGGCAATCGTCAGCTCCACCATCCCACTTTCGAGCAGGCATGTCACGATGCGCAGTTCGCGATAGAGGCTCTGCTGCATCGCCTCGGCGGCGTTGTCGATCAGGTTTCCGAGCGCGCGCTTCAAGGCCTCCGGATCCGCCATCACCAGCGGCAGGTCAGGCTCCATCTGCCTCACGATCCGTATGTGCTGCATCCTTCCTGCAAACAGGGCAAGCGAGTTGTCGAGGATGGTATTCAGGTCGGCAGGTTTGGGCCGCGCGGTGGGAAACTCAGCCAGCGCGGCAAACTGGTCCACCAGCGAACGCATGCTTTCGACCGACGACGTAATCACCTCGCTGCATCTCCGGATCACCGCGACCGAGGGAGACTCCGCCGCGCCTTCCGTACGCGGAGCAGCCATCGCCAGCGACAGGCGGTCGATGTGCCGGCGAATCTGTTCCGCGCTGAGGCTGATAGGCGTCAGAGGGTTTTTGATTTCGTGCGCTACCCGCCGCGCCACTTCTTTCCAGGCCGACTGTTTCTGGGCGCGCAGCAGCTCGGTCGCGTTTTCGAGCACAAGCACATACCCCTGCACATAGCCCGGCAGTTCGCGCCGCATCCTCTCGCTGTTGCCCGGCATTTCCAGCAGCGCGACCGTCGCCAGCAGATGCATGGTGCCGCCGAACCTGTCATTTCCGGCGCTCGCAAGCTCCAGTTCGCTCGAAGCCGAACCCATGCGGTGGCTGCGTTTGATCAGCCGGTCAATTACCTCCGCGACCTCTGCCGGAAAAACGTCCTCCATGACATTTCCGTAGAAAGGCTGCTGGCCTCCGGGATCCATCATCTCGCTCAAGGCCCGGTTTGCGAGCACAATCCTGCGGTCGGCGTCGAGCGTCGCGACCCCGTTTGGAATGGTTTCGAGCATCGTCTCCAACTCGCTTCGCCGTGCTTCGAGCGCCGTGTTGGCCGCGCTCAGCTGCACTGTCGAGTGCTCGACCGCGCGCCTGCTGTCTTCAAGGTCTGCTGCCATGCGGTTGAAGCTGCGCACCAACTCTCCCAACTCTTCGGTCGCGCTTTCCTGTACACGGTGCGCATAGTCGCCGGCGGCAATTGCCTCCATGGCGTCGGCCAGCGCCTCCACCGGGCGGGTCACCTGCTTGGAAAGGTGCAGGGCCAGCCAGCTTGACGCAAACAATGCCAGGCTCGTCATCATCAACAGCAGAAGCATGTACAGATCGCGGATCTGGCGTCGTTCGTTGTGCAGCACGTAGTACGCATCCGCATCCTTGCGAAGCTGCGCCATCGTTGCCGTCATGCCGAACGGCATGGGCAGCCCCACGACCACCGTGTAGCCCTGTTTGAGGGTCGCCGTCCCAAGCGCATAATCGGTCGCACCTACGGAAAAGGCGGGCTCATCGTTGCGTTGCGCCGCGGCGAGAATCGCAACCTCGGTAGGGTCGGCCGGCCGCTTGGCAATTCCTGGCTCGTCAGCCTCATCGCTCACCTGGTCCGGAAGCCATGTCTTTACCTCGGCGGCTTCACCGGCTTTCTGGGGAAGATGGAAGGCAGCCACCATGCGGCCTTCGCGATACACGACGGCAAATCCGTTCTGCAGCGTTATTTCATGCTGGCGCAGCACATCGAGAATCGCTTCCCGCCGCAGATGGGCGGCTGAGGGAGCAGGGCCGTGAGGGGCCCCGCGCGCCGTTCCATGAATCGCACTCCGTCCCGAAGCGTGCCCTCCGCTGCGGCGCGGGTCTCGGCGCTGCTGTTTGGGCACCGGCCTTTTCGCAGAAGCATGCAGTGCCGCAGTCGCTGTGTTATTGACCGGCAGCACGGATGCGATTGAATCTGCCTCGGCCCGGGCATTGGCCGTGGTATATCGGGCGAGATCGAGCGCCATGCTGTTGCTCAGCTCGCGCATCTCCGTTACCGGCTGCGAAAACCAGCGATCTACGGCGCGGTTCATGAGCTGGTAGCTGAACGCAAACATCGACGCAATCGGAACCAGGCTCACCAGAACCGCGCCCCACAGCATGCGCGTGCGCAGCCGATGTCCCATCACGCGGCTGCGCTGGTCTGCGTAGAGCTTCAAGACGTTGCGCACCAGCATGATCAGCACAACCACAAACAGCAGGAAGGCAATGATCGAAAGGCCGGTGAAGACGACGATCTGCTGGGTCGTCTTGGGGTTTAGAAAACTCAGCTTGAATGCATTGAGCGTCGCCAGGGCGACGAACAGGACAAGCAGGCAGGCACCCAACGCGATGATCCAGGCTTTACGCCGATTCGCTGTCGTGCCCACGTTTGCGCCTCCCTCAACTTACTGAGCAACCGACCCGATTATAGGGCCGAACTGAGACCAAGCCTCTGGACCAGGCCTCTGGACGAAGCGCCTGATCGTTCGATCTCTCTCGGGCCCTGTCAGCGGCCTAAACCAGCTCTGCGATCGCCTTCCAATCGCGCTTCTGCGCCGCCGCGACAGCGCCATAGGTCAGCACACCATTGAAGGTGTTCACGCCCTCGGCGATGCCCTTGTCCTCTGCGATTGCGTGTTTCGCGCCCATTCTTGCCAACTTCAGAACGTAGGGGAAGGTCGCATTGGTCAGCGCCAGGGTCGAGGTGTTGGGAACCGCTGCAGGCATGTTCGTAACGCAGTAGTGCACCACACCGTGGACCTCGTAAGACGGCTCGGAATGGGTCGTGGGATGGGCCGTTTCGATGCATCCTCCCTGGTCGATCGCCACATCTACAATCACAGCGCCCTTCTTCATCTTCTCGACCATGGTGCGCGTCACAATCTTCGGCGCTGCGGCTCCTGGAATCAGCACCCCGCCAATCACCAGGTCCGCCTGACGCACGGCGTGCTCGATGTTGTAGCTGTTCGACGCGACCGTATACAGCCGGCCGCCAAAGATGTCGTCGAGCTCGCGCAGACGGTTCAGGTTCAAGTCGATAAGGGTAACCTTCGCGCCCATGCCCAGCGCGATCTTTGCCGCATTGGTGCCCACGATGCCGCCGCCGATAATGCACACATCGCCGGGAGCGACTCCGGGTACCCCGCCCAGCAGCACGCCGCGTCCGCCATGCTCTTTTTCGAGATACGCCGCGCCTACCTGCACGCTCATTCGTCCGGCCACTTCGCTCATCGGCGTCAGCAGCGGAAGCGCACCTGCGCGGTCTCTCACGGTCTCATATGCGATGCCGGTCACCTTCGAGCTCAGCAGCGCATCAGTCAACTCCGTCAGGGGAGCGAGATGCAGATACGTAAACAGCACAAGGCCCTCGCGAAAGTGCCTGTACTCTTTCTCTACCGGCTCCTTGACCTTTACCACCATCTCGGCCAGGCGCCATACGTCATGCGCGGAGCCCACAATCTCCGCTCCGGCAGACTGGTATTCGTCATCGGTCATCGCGGACAGCGCGCCCGCATCATGCTCGATCAGTACCTTGTGCCCGGCCTCCACCAGAGCCTTTGCACCCGCGGGAGTAACGCCCACCCGGCTCTCGTGATCTTTCACTTCCCTGGGTACACCAATAATCATCGTCATCTCCGGATGCAGCGCTTCTCTAGAGATTGTATCTACTCACCCCATTGCAACCGCCAAGGGCTGGTCACTCACGCCTGAAACACCGCCTCGTGGTATGTCCCATCGAGCCGCCATGCGGTAAAGTGGGGCACATGCAGGAAGAACCCGCACGCAGCGCCCTCCGAGCCAAGTCGCGCCTGCTGGCCCTGCTTCTTCTGCTTCCCATTCTCTCCGCACTCACCGCCGTCTACACCCTCGACCACACGAAGACCCAGCGTTCTCTGCTTGCCATGACCAACCTGGTCGGCCCAACCACGCGCAGCCTGCTGGAAGGCAAAGGCCTCACTGTCTGCACAGAAGACATGGGCACACGCGGCAATCCGATCTGCTTTCATGCCGCACGCATGCCCGCCACGGCCGCGACCGTGGCGCTCGGCTTCCGCCTCTTCGGAGACCTGTACCTGCGGGTGGCCGTCTTCAAGACCCTGCTTCTGCTTCTCCCCCTCGAACTCGCAATCTTCCTGGTCTGGAAGCAGCTTCCACGCTCTCGAGGGAGAACCCTGGCGATGGTGCTTCTCCTGCTTGCGCCGTTTGCGATCGTGTCCTTTCTGGCCGACGTATCGAACATGCTGGTCGATGAAGGCTATTCCTATAGCTTTCTGGCGCTGGCGCTCGCGTTTCTTCTCTTCCCAGCGATCGGGCCGGACCTCTACCCGAAGGCGACAGCACGCAGCATCGTGTTCGCCCTCGCTCTGGACGGCCTCTATCTTTCGAAGAGCAGCATGCTTGCAGCGATGCTGGTCCTGCTTGCCGGCTTTCTTCTGATCGAGCGCCGCGCGTCGTTGCGACTTCTGGTGCTTGTGCTCGCCGCCGCCGCACCTTTGGGATGGGCGCTTCACCAGCACCACGTGAGCGGACGATACAGCTTCGGCACCAGCCTGGACGGCATTAACCTGCACAAAGGGAACAACCAGGCTTTTCTCGAAAACTACCCACCCCGGGGCGGAGACTCGCTCGACTGGTACGATTTCACGCTGAGCCGCGGCCTTTCTTTTCCCGATGAGTGGAGCTTCAACGACTATCACCAGCATGCCGCGCTGGTTTACCTGCGTACGCATCCCGGCCGGACTTTTCACGGCGACCTGCGCAAGCTCGACGTACTCTTTTTCTCCTGCACCAAGATCGGATCTTCCGCCAGCCACGGGACACGAAAGCTGGTGGAAGGCGCGGGCCTGCTCCTGTTCCGGCTAATCTTCTGGGCAGCAACGCTGTCGGCCATTTCCCTGATGCTCAGCCGTTCGACTGAAGGCCTGCTGCGCACGCAGGCGGCCATTTTTGTCGCCCTTGTCGCAGCCTGCGCGCTGCCCTACCTGGCGGGCTTTGCCTATACACGGCATGTCAGCATCCTTATCTATCCTTCGGCCCTCTTCTGCTGCCGCGTGCTCCTGCGCAAGGAGTGAAAGTCCGCACGTGGCGAATGGAAGAACCGGTCAGCACCTGGCGGAGGTGCCGGTCCACCGATATACGCTGCACAGGTCCTCGGGCGAGGCCACGCTATCGACGGCGGCGTCTTCTTGAGACAACGGCACGGTACCGCTCCAAAGCAGCTCGAAACCGGGTCGCGCGTCCAACAGATCGCCGCACTCGGGGTTGAAGTAGATCAGGTCCAGCGTGCCCGGTCGATCGGCGAACTGAGCTTCGATGTTGTCGATCAAGCGGTCGACCACAGGCGCGGCGAACGGGTTGAACAGATAAAGCAGACACGGCCCGGCGGGGAAGATGAACTCGGTCGCATCCTGGTGGAGGATTCGCATGGTGGCTGATGCAGGATGGGTTCGTTGCCACAAAGCGACATTTTGCCGGGCAGTACCGGCCAGTCCAGGGTGAAGCTCGACTCCGATGACCTCGAGAAAGGGGAACTCGGAAGCCATCATCACAGCGCGGCCTTTGCCGCATCCCAGGTCGACGAACGTGTACTGCTCGATGGATGAATGAGTACAGTCGTCGATCCAGAAGTCCAGGATCCAGCGAAAACGCGAGGGCGCCATGCCGTAATAGGCGGTGTTGTAGATATCGTTGCGATGCCCGGACTGAAGGTCGGCGCCACCGATCAGCCCGCTGGTTTCGACGCCGTGGCGCAGGTCGAACGGGTGAATGGAAGCCGCTGCGTGAGGAGCGGAGATGCCTCGAGAGCCGGCTGCACGTTGTGCGCGCTCAAACAAAGCCCGCAGCGTTGCGAGCGAGCCGAGATGGAGGAGCGACCAATGGAATTTGCGCCAGGCGGAAGCAAGTCTGGTCATCGATGACACTCGCCTCCCACTGGGCAGAATCGCTCCGTTGCGACCGGGACTGCCAACCGAACGGTACACGAGTCGCGGGGTGAGCGCGCGCGGCGAGTCTCCCCGCAAACAGTCTTCGTGTGTGGGGATGACCAGGCAGCGCGGGCCTTTGCGCGACGCCACCTTCCCCTAGTGCAGCTCCCACTGCAGGCTCGGATTCACAAGCACCTGCAAAAGGAAGTTATTCCTCAGCCGAAGCAGAGCGGTCGGCCGCCGAGCCGCAGACACAATCGCAGATCGTCTGGTCGATGTCGACCGCAGTCTCCGGAACAAAGGAGTGTCGGATGGTGTGCGGCGTGCCGCCTTCAAAGAAGAGCCGCTTCATCCCGAGCGCGATCTCATGCTCGATCAGGTAGGAGCGGCTGACGGTGCCGATCGAATACTGGGCCACGGAGCTTCGGTTCATCTGCCAGTCGATCTCGGTGATGCCATGGTGCGGCGTCCGCGACCAGGCTGATCCACGCTCCGTCGGGAGATCGGACCCCCACGCAAAAGCCGCCCTCGAGCGACCTTAGCGTAGCAAATCTCCGGTCCAGCGCAGAACTGGTTCAGGGCAGGTGGCGTGCTGCTGGTCAATGGTGGCGGGTGGAGCGTTTGGTGCGCGCGGCATGGCCCGTCTACCCCATGTACATGCCGCCGTTCACGTCGAGGGTGTGCCCGGTAATGTAGCTTGCCTGCTCCGACGCAAGGAATGCAACGGCGTGCGCCACCTCAAAATCCGTGCCGACGCGACCCATAGGAATGTGCTGCGTAGTCGCTGCTCTCTGCTCGTCGGTCAGCACCGCCGTCATGGCCGTCTCGATATATCCGGGCGCAACGGCGTTGACGGTGATGCTGCGGCTGGCCAGTTCGCGTGCCATCGACTTGGTTACGCCGATCAGCCCAGCCTTCGATGCGGCATAGTTCGCCTGGCCCGACTGTCCCACCTCGCCAACCACCGACGTGATGTTGATGATGCGTCCCCACCGATTTTTCACCATGCCGGACATCACCGCCTGCGACATCAAAAACGAGCCGGTCAGATTCGTGTTCAGCACCTCATCCCAATCCTTGCGCTTCATCCGCAGCGAAAGCATGTCGCGCGTGATGCCCGCGTTGTTGACCAGGATATGAACGCCTCCCAGCTGCGCGATGACGGCCTTGACGCACTCTTTGATGGACTCTTCGCTGGCGACGTCGAGCGAGAAGGCGTGTGCGGTGCCTCCACCTGCGGCGATTTCAGCGGCAACTTCGGCGAGTTTGTCGACATTGCGTGCGGCGAGGGCGACGGTGGCCCCGTCGCGGGCAAGCTGCAGGGCGCAGGCGCGACCAATTCCTTGGGATGCTCCAGTGACGAGTGCGATACGGCCAGCAAGAATGCTCATGAACCTCCGGGAAGCTAACCTGCTCATTATACGAGGCGAAAGAGCTATTACACCGGCCTACTCGGAACCTCGCGCCCACTCCGAAAACTCCATCGTGACCAACGGGAGCGCCAGCCGAAGGGGTACACCCGTCACGAAGTGACCGCGCGCCGCGCAGGCGGCCCGGCCGGCAGGCCATACTGCACATCGCTTACCTGTTCCATCCACTCGACGACTTTCCCATCCAGCCTTTCCTGAATAGCGATGTGCGTCATGCCCGTGGTCGGCGTGGCCCCGTGCCAATGCTTCTCACCTGGCGCGAACCAGACCACATCGCCCGGCCGAACCTCCTCGAGCGGTCCGCCTTCACGCTGAACCCAGCCGCAGCCTGCGGTCACAATCAGAGTTTGTCCGAGCGGATGCGTATGCCACGCCGTGCGCGCGCCGGGCTCGAACGTGACACTGGCGCCTTGAACGCGCGACGGCTCAGGAGCCTGAAAGAGAGGATCCATCCGTACGCTGCCGGTAAACCAATCGGCCGGACCCTTGCCGGACGCCTGAGAACCAACTCTTCTAATTTCCATGTCACGTTTCTCCAGATCTTTTGGATTCAACTATCGATGTATTGGGCTGTCGACCGACAGCAGTGCTTAACGAGCGCAGTATCTAAGGAGCGCAAAGTCCGCCTATGTCCCGTCCCGCCGCAAGCCCCAGATATAGACCTGCAGTTCACGCGCAAAGTGGAGCACCGGTGCCCGGTTGGGCAAGGTGATGCCGTGTGCGGCTGGAAGCTCGTTGAGGCTGATTTCGGCTTCGGCTGGCTCAAGCGGCCAGGGCAGGTGATGGATGTGTCCGGTCAAAGTATGGCCTCGCGAGTGAGTAAAAAGGCAGTACCGCTCGGTGAGGAACTGCTCGAGGGAGCCGGGCGAGCTTGGGGTTGTCTTCGGCTCTGAGACCTGCGGCGCGACTGCGGTTCCGCGTTCAGGGAAGCTGCGTTCCTGAAGTCTTCGATATGCCGCCTCAAAACGAACGCTGCGGCTGGTAAGGAGGCGTCGGCTGCGGTAGTGAATCGTGCCGTCGGGATCGTGGCGGCGTTCCATGCTGGCGAGAAAGTACGGCAGGTGAAAAAGGGTGCGGGCTCCAAACACAGCGAGAGCGCTCGTGGCATCGAGTGAGAAGAAAAAGACGCCATGAAGTCCGGTCGCTTTCGATCGTACGTACGTGCGCAGGTTCAGCTCGCAAAACTCTGCCGTGCTGGGGATCGAAAGGCTGTGTTCGCCGAAGGTCCGGGTGCGAACCCTGTCCATCCAGAACGGGACCACACCGGCCCACGCATAGCGGTCGAACGTGTCCACCTCAAGCCCGGAAGGCAGCAGGCGCGCGATCGTTTCAGGCGCAATGGGCCAATGCGCGAAGAGCAGGTCGCTCCACCTCTGCGTCATCCGCCAATGGCCTGCCGGAAGTGGATACGGCCGGTGCGCGACAGTGTTGAGGATCTCCGGCATGTAGGAGATGATATGCGAGATCGATGCGTCTCAGGGCGGATGCAGCAGCAATGTCGGCGATCAAGTATCCTGTGGTTCACCATGCCAGAGAACGAGAAGAAGACGGTCGCCGGCGAAACCGACGTCTATGCGATCCACGGTGCCGAGCCCGAGGTGCTGGCGTATGCGATGGCGAAGTACTCGCGGTCTTCGCTGACCATGAGGGAGTCGCTGGCCGAGATCAGTTCGCAGCGCGCCGAGCAGTTTCTGAACACGTTCTACTTCCAGTACGGTCATCGCTCCATCGCCGACCTTGCGCATATTCCCTTCGCCATCGAACGGCTGAGTCTGCTGGCCGCCATCGAGCTGGTGGACGAGCAGCGCTGGGACGGCCAGGAGCGTTCGACTCGCTATCAGAACTTCCGCACCTCAGGCTGGTACACGCCGGATCTCGGCGCAGAGACCGCGGTATTTACGACTACGGTTGAAGCGCTCTTCCAGGCCTACGACCACATTGGTGCGGGCATGCTCGAGTCTCTGAAACGTGTCGTCCCGCGTCCCGAGTCGATGAAGCCGGAGGCATACGAGCGCACGCTGAAAGCCCGCGCGTTTGACGTGGCGCGGTATCTGCTTCCGCTCGCAACCAACACTTCGCTGGGCCAGATCGTGAATGCGCGCACGCTCGAAACCCAGGTGTCGCGCCTGCTGACGAGCGAATTTGCCGAGGTCCGGCAACTTGGCGAGAAGCTCCGTACCGCCGCGACCGAACCCGCATGGAACGTGCAGCAGCGCGAAGCCCAGGTGCTCTGCAACGAAATCTCGTCTGTAGACGCAGCCTGTGGCGAGCGCGCCGCACAGGCACTCATGCGTCCAGTAAAGACTGCGCCTACGCTGGTGAAGTACGCGACACCGAGTGAATATCAGCTTCAGACGCGTGTGGAGTTGACCGCGGCTGCAGCGGAGTTGATGTCCGGGCAGCTCATCGACCCTTCGCCTGTAGTCGATCTACTGGACGACGCCGAAACACTCGAAATCGAGCTTGCCACCTCGCTGCTCTACCCGCACTGCCATTTCTCTTACCGCCAGCTGCGGCAGCATATCGCAGCCCGCAGCGACGCACAGCGCAACGAGATCATCGCGCTCGGAACAAAGCATCGCGGCCGCCATGACGAGCTTCTGCGCTCCTTCAGCGCGGGCCACAGCCTCCGTTTCGACATCCTCATGGACATCGGCGGCTTCCGCGACATGCATCGTCACCGCCGCTGCATCCAGCTTCTTCAGCCCTATACCGACGTGCACGGCTACGAGGAGCCAGTCTGCCCCGGTCAGCCTACGCTCGCCGAAGCCGGCCTCGAAGCCGCCTACACCGCAGGGGTCAGCGCTGCCTACGCAAACTATCGCCAGCTTCGCGCTTCCGGCGCTCCCGAGGCCGCGCAGTATTGCCTTCCACTCGCCACGCGATGCCGCTCCATGTTCAAAATGGATTTTTCCGAAGCGCTCTACATCGCCGAACTTCGCTCCGGCGTTGCCGGCCACTTCAGCTATCGCCGCGTTGCCTGGGAGATGTACCAGGCCGTCGCACGCAAACACCCGTCGCTTGCGCAGTATTTCCGCATCGATGATGTCAACGAGCCGGTGGACCTGCTGCGGCGATGAGGCGAATGAGCTGCCCTGTCCGCTCGCTTCCGAGTAGTTAAGATTTTCTTTGTGTCTTCGGCTCCCTCGTCGATAGACTCGGACCTCATGTCATTTCGCCAGGCCGTACGCATCATCGCACTAACCTTTCTTGCGCTTGGGGCCGCTCGAGCCGACAACGTTTCTGAACTTTCAGAACGTCTCCACCAGGCGAGCCTGTCCAGCTCTCTCGATACCGAAGGATTCACCCGCTGGCACCTCAAACTCGATGTTCAACTCTTTGGCGAGAAGGGCAAACAGACCGAGACGGGCGTCATCGAGGAGTGGTGGATCAGCCCTACCTCGTTCGAGATTGCCTACACGTTTCCGTCTTACACTGCAGTGGTGTTGCACAGCGGAACAGAATCGACCAGAACGAAAGAGGCCGGGACGCCTCCTGCGCTGCTCCGAACCCTGCGCCAGCAGATCGTGCACCCAATGCCAACGGAGAAAGAAATCGACGAGTCGCAGCCGGAGCTTCGCAACCTTGCTTTGGCGAAGGTGCCATTGGAATGCATCATGTTGGCACAAAAATCCAAGATGACTCCACTGCCTCCGCTTGGACTTTTTCCGACGTATTGCTTCGACCACGGGAAGAACTCTCTGCGCCTCAGCTACGATGTTGGGTCGCAAGCTGTCGTGCGAAATAAAACCGGGGCGTTCCTGGCGCGCATGGTCACGACAGATTTTGCAATTCTTGAAAGCGGCTCACAGATTGCCGGTGCTCACATTGCCATTCTTGAAAGCCAAGCTTCTATAGCACTGCCTCCGATCGACCCGGCAAAGATGAAAGTGATCGGGAACAACCCGCGCATCGGTTCTCGGGTGATGGCTGGGCACCTTGTTAGCAAGATTGAACCGGTCTATCCTGAAGCGGCAAGGAGCCGCCATGCGAGTGGAGCTGTGGTCCTGAATGCCGTCATAGGCGCAGATGGACGGATCCACACCCTGCATCTGGATTCCTCACCGGACCCTGATCTCGCCATGGCCGCTCTCGCCGCAGTCCGCAAGTGGACGTATACGCCCTACCTCCTGAATGGCGACCTGGTCGATGTGCAAACCACAATTACCGTCAATTTCAACTTCGCTCACTAGGTCATCTGGCTGACCTGTGAGCCTGCTTCCTGTAGAGTGTCGTATGTAAAACGCATCACAAAGCCGCCCATCGATGCGAGGCTCGCACGGATGAGAGGGTACTCGAAGAACGGAGAACGACAATGAAGAAATGGATCGTCGCTGCCCTCACAACGGCCGCGCTTACGGCCCCGGCCTTTGCTCAGGTCGGTATCTATATCGGTAGAACACCTCCGCCCCTGCGTTACGAAGTGCGCCCACCTATGCCCGGCGACGGTTATGGCTGGGTGGATGGCTACTGGGGCACGCAGGACGGGCGCTATGTCTGGGTTCCGGGCCGATGGGACCGCCCGCCCTACGATGGCGCTTACTGGAGCCACCCGCACTACGATCACTACCAGCAAGGCTGGCAGATGCACGAAGGCCACTGGGACCACGACGATCATCGCGATCATCATTGGGACAACGGTGGCGATCGTCAGGACCACCAGGATCACGGTAATCACGGCGATCACGGTAATCACGGCGATCACGGCCACGGCCACGACGACCACTGATAACGCCGCACCAACACCTCTTCGCAGGAAAGCAAACCGCCGGTCGGGAGGAACTTCTCGATCGGCGGCTTATTTAACCTTGCGTATCGCCTTAACCATGCGGATCGTCTTAACCCCGCGTATCGCTGCATTTTTGCGACTCTAACCTATTAGTTGTATTCGCCTTTTATTTGCTTTTCCGATTTTGGGTGCTAGAATCCCCAATTGAACAGCAACCTCCCTTTTACCCACACTTCAGGAGAGAAATATCGTGGCAGATGACCGTAGCAAAGCAATCGAACTGGCTCTTTCCGGGCTGGAAAAGCAGTTTGGCAAGGGTTCCATCATGCGGCTCGGCTCGAAAGACGTTGTGCCGATCTCGGTCATCTCTACAGGGTCCATTTCCTTCGACGCGGCGCTCGGGGTAGGCGGAGTGCCGCGAGGCCGGGTGATCGAAATATTCGGACCCGAATCCTCAGGCAAAACGACAATTACCCTCCAGATCATTGCGGAAGCCCAGAAAGCCGGCGGCCTGGCGGCGTTCGTCGATGCAGAACACGCGCTAGACCCGGCCTATGCGGGAAAGCTCGGCGTCGACATCGACAACCTGCTGGTCAGCCAGCCCGACTACGGCGAACAGGCCCTCGAGATCGTCGAAGCGCTGGTCCGCTCGAACGCAATCGACGTGCTCGTCGTGGATTCGGTGGCCGCGCTGGTGCCAAAGGCGGAACTCGACGGCGAAATGGGTGACTCGCACATGGGCCTCCAGGCGCGGCTCATGTCGCAGGCCTTGCGCAAACTCACCGGCACCGTGTCCAAATCCCGCACCTGCCTCATCTTTATCAACCAGATTCGCGAAAAGATCGGCGTCATGTTCGGCAATCCCGAGACCACCACCGGGGGCAAAGCGCTCAAGTTCTACTCATCGGTCCGCATCGACATTCGCCGCATCGGGGCAGTCAAGGATGGCGATGCCGTCGTTGGCTCGCGCACAAAAGTTAAGATCGTAAAAAACAAAGTAGCCGCGCCGTTTCGCGATGCCGAGTTCGACATTCTTTACGGCGAAGGCATTTCACGGGAAGGCGACGTGCTCGATCTCGCCGTGCTGCACAATATCGTCGACAAGAGCGGCGCGTGGTACAGCTACCAGGGCGAGCGCATCGGCCAGGGCCGCGAGAACGTCCGCAATTTCATGAAAGAAAACAAAGACGTCTTTGCACGTGTGGATGCCGAACTGCGACAGAAGCTTGGCATCGCCGGCGGCGGCACGGCCGAGGTCCCACCGGTTCCTTCGGATGGACCGCTGCAGGCTAAGGAAGCCGTCCGCGCCAAGAAATAGGGCGCAGGAATCGCAGTGAATGATGCGCTGCCGCGCGGGCGCCCTACGCGGGCCGCGCCCACTTCGTGGGGGGTATACCGGCTTCGCCCTGGCCTCCCGTTGGTCGGCAACAAAATTGCTCGCGACCACCGGGAGCGCCAGCCGAAGGGGTATACCCGTCACGAAGTGACCGCGCGCCGCGTAGGCGGCCCGGCCGGCAGGCCCCGTCTTGTGCTTGGTTCTGCATTTCGCAAAAGCACGGTATGCTGCTCAAGAGATGCACACCGTCAAAGCCATCTACCCCGGAACGTTCGATCCGCTCACCAATGGCCACCTCGACCTGATCGCCAGGGGCGCGAAGATCGTCGATGAGCTTATCGTTGCGATCCTGCGCAACTCCGAAAAAGGCACGCCGCTGTTCACGGTTCCGGAACGCGAGGAGATGATCCACGAGGCTACACGGACCTTCGGCAACGTGTCGGTCACCACCTTTGACGGATTGCTGGTCGAGTTCGCCCGGCAGCAGGGAGCCAAAGCCGTCCTCCGCGGCATCCGCGCCATCAGCGATTACGAGTACGAGTTCCAGATGGCGATGATGAACCGCAAGCTCGATCCCGAACTCGAAACCCTCTTTATGATGCCGGCAGAGAAGTACACCTATGTCAGTTCGCGTCTGATTAAGGGAGTCTTTCAGCTTGGCGGGGACGTCACCGCGCTTGTGCCTCCGCTTGTAGTCGAGCGCCTCAAGGCGAAGGTACCCACGCACCGGTAACCGCCGCATCCTGAGCTTTCGCTTTATCTCACGGTCTAAATCTGACAAACTAGAAGCATGACCACAGCAACAGAGACGAAGACGTTTGCGGACCGCATCGGCCGCATCGAAGTTTCGGCAACCATGGCGATCACCGCGGCTGCGCTGAAGTTGAAGTCCGAGGGCGTCAACCTCGCGGACTTCGGTGCCGGAGAGCCCCACTTTTCGACACCGCGTCACATCAAAGACGCTGCCATCGATGCGATTGAAAAGAACTTCACACGTTACACCAACGTGGCCGGCGTTCCCGAGGTGCGCAAGGCGGTTGTGGACCGCCACGCCTGCGACTTCGGATCGAACTACACCCCCGACGAATGCGTCTTCACCACCGGCGGCAAGCTCGCCCTCTTCAACGCCGTCCAGGTGCTGGTCGATCACGGCGACGAGGTCATTCTTCCCGTGCCCTACTGGGTCTCCTTCAAGGACATCATCCAGTATGCGGGCGGCAAGGTCGTCCTGGTCGAAAGCAAAGAAGAAGAAAACTTCCGCATCACGGCGCGCATGATCGAAGCGGCCATCACGCCCAGAACCAAGGCGATCGTCCTCAATACCCCGTCCAATCCTTCGGGCGCGGTCGTCGCTCCGGAAGATCTGGAAGCGATCGTTCGCCTCGCGCACAAGCACGGCATTTACGTTCTGCTCGACGAGTGCTACGTCTACCTCAACTTCACCGGCCAGATCGTCAGCGGAGGCTCTTTCACCGATTGCAAGGAGCACATCGTTGTGCTCGGGTCGCTTTCGAAGACCTATGCCATGACCGGCTGGCGTGCAGGTTTCGCCCTTGGCCCCAAGCCAGTCATCGCCGCCATGAGCAAGCTGCAATCGCAAAGCACATCGAACACCGCCAGCATGGTGCAGCGCGCCTCCATCGCCGCACTTCAGGGCTCGCAGGAGTGCGTCACCGAGATGCGCGCCGACTATATCAAGCTGCGGGACCAGGTGCTCGACGGCTTCAAAACGATTCCCGGCCTCACCTGCACGGTGCCGCAGGGTGCCTTCTACGTGTATCCGAATGTCAGCAAATTCATCGGCAAGGGAGGCATCAAGTCTGCCTCCGACCTCGCGGCGAAGCTGCTGAGCGAAGCCCACGTCGTCGTCGTTCCGGGCGAGGCGTTCGGCACCGCGGAACATATTCGACTCTCCTACGCGGTCTCGCACGATGTCGTCGACGAAGGCGTCAAGCGCATGCGGGAGTACTTCGCAACGCTCGCATAGCTCCGGAAAGTTGCTGCGTGTTTTGTGGACCGGCTGCACTGGCTCTTTCCGGTGCGGACGGTCCAGTAAGTTGGAGGCGTATGCCCATCAACAGCGGTAAGACGGAGCCGAAATTCGCTCCGGTGATTCTCGCAGGCGGCAGTGGAACGCGGTTCTGGCCGCGCAGCCGAAAGAAGAACGCAAAGCAGGTGCTGGCGCTGGACGGGAAACGCACCATGATCCAGCAGACTCTGGATCGTCTCCTGCCCGTCTCCGCCGCCTCCGACGTGTGGGTGATCACGAATAACTTTCTCGACGACCTGATTGCGGAACAACTCGACGAGGTGCCACGCGACCACATCGTCAGCGAACCCGTTGCGAGAAACACCGCACCAGCCTGTGCCCTCGCCGCCTTTCTCCTGGAAAAATCCGAACCCGACACCGTCATAGGAATCTTTCCCGCCGACCATGTCGTAAAGAATCTCGCCCGGTTCACCGAAATCCTGCGCGCCGGCATCGATCTTGCGGCAAGCGGGGAAAAGATCGTGGTTCTTGGCGTCCCTGCCACGCGGCCCGAAACCGGCTATGGCTACATTGAACTGGGTGCGATGGCTGACCCGGCGCAGGCGTCTTCCGGGCTGATTCCAGTACATCGCGTCCGCCGCTTCACGGAGAAACCCAGCGCCGTGCTGGCCGAGCAGTTCTTCGCCTCCGGAAACTACGCGTGGAATGCCGGAATATTTCTTTGGAGCGCGCGCACTCTGGCCAAAGCCATCCGCGAACACTGTCGCGAAATGGCTCCTCTGCTCGAAAGAATCGCAACCGCACGCACTGTCTCCGAGGCTGAGTTCGACCGCGTCTTTGCTGATGTTTATCCGCAGTGTGAAAACATCAGCATCGACTATGCCGTGCTCGAGCCGCGTTCTGCAAAAGGGGAAGAGGCTTCCGAGATCTACTGCCTCCCCGGCGACTTCGAATGGAGCGATCTCGGCTGCTGGTCAGCCCTGCACGACCACGCCGCGGGTTGCGGGTGTCCACCGGAGAGCGTCTCGGTGGCCAACGTCTTCGAAGGCGAAGATCCGCTCTGCATCTCGATCGACTCCAGCGGCAACTACGTCCACGCGCCCGGCAAGGTGATTGCGCTGGTGGGCGTCACCAACCTCGTCGTGGTGCAGACCAGAGATGCTCTGCTGATCACCACCCGCGACCGTTCCCAGGACGTGGGCAAGGTCGTTGCGCAGTTGAAGGCAGCCGGCAGAGAAGACCTCATCTGACATGGCGGACAACACAGCAATCAAATTCGGCACGGACGGATGGCGCGGCATCATTGCGGACGACTTCACCTATGCCAATGTGCGTGTCGCCGCCGCCGCAATTGCAAATTACGTCCTGGCCCACGAGAACGCCTCCGCCGGTGTTTGCATCGCATACGACACCCGCTTCGGTTCGCACTCCTTCGCGCAGGTAGTCGCGAAGGTCCTGACCGGTGCCGGCATTCCAGTCGTGATGGCCGCCAGCATCACCCCTACACCCGCGCTCTCCTTTGCTGTGCGCGAACGCAAAGCCGCGGGCGGCATCATGATTACCTCAAGCCACAACCCCGCGGAGTGGAACGGCGTGAAGTACAAAGCGAGCTACGGCGGCTCCGGCAGCCCTTCCATCATGGCGTCGATCGAAGGCTTTCTCGGCAAACCACTCCTGCAAGCCGTCACGCCCGCGTCCGTCGAAACCGTCGATTTCAATCCCGACTACATCGCCGCCATCGCACGTTTCGTCGACCTCGAAGCCATCCGCGCCTCCGGCTACAGGTTCCTCATCGACTGCATGTACGGCGCAGGCCGCGGTGTTCTCGCAGGCATCTTCACCCGCGCCGGCATTCCTTTCGTCGAAATGCGCAGCGAAATCAACCCCGCCTTCCCGGGCATCAACCCCGAACCCATTCTGCCGCACATCCGCGCCACGCAGCTGGCCGTCGTAGCGGAGCATTGCGACGCCGGCCTGATCACCGACGGCGACGCCGACCGCATCGGCGCCGTCGATGAGCACGGCAACGTCGTCGATGCGCACAAGATCTTCGCCGTCCTGCTGAGCTGGCTGCTCGAGCGCAAACACTGGCCCGGCGATGTCACCCGCGCCTTCAACACCACCAGGATGCTCGACCGAATCTGCGCCAAATATGGACGACGCCTGCACGAGCACGGTATCGGGTTCAAATATGTCTGCGACCTCATGCTCGAGCAAGAGATCCTCATCGGTGGGGAGGAGTCGGGCGGCATCGGCATCAGCCGCCATCTGCCCGAACGCGACGGGCTGCTCAACTCACTGCTCCTCGCCAACGTCATGGCCGATGAGCGAAAAACGCTTGGCGAACTCGTGGCCGGGCTGCAGCAGGAGTTCGGGGAACACCACTACGGCCGCATCGATATGCACATCACGGATAGAGTGAAGCAGTCCGCCATCGCACGCGCGAGCGCAATCGCCGCAGAGTTCGCAGGCATGAAAGTCTTGCGTGTCGAGACTCTGGACGGCATCAAGTTTTTCCTCGAAAATCCCGACTGCACCTCCAGACCAAACCCTGCCGAATCCTGGCTGCTGCTGCGCGCCTCAGGCACCGAGCCTCTGCTTCGGGTGTACTGCGAAAGCTGTTCGGAAGCTTCGGTCGAGCGCATCCTCGCCGCTGCAAAATCCTTCGTACTCGAAAGAAGTGAAGTTTGACCCAACCGATCTCCGTCTCTGCAAAAGGCCTGCTCTTCGACATGGACGGCGTACTCATCAGCTCCATCGGATCTGTCATCCGCTGCTGGCGCGTGTGGGCCCAACGCTACGGCGTGCCCAACGCAGACACGTACGAGGTTCCGCACGGCATGCGAGCCATCGAGATCGTCCGTTCTCTTCGTCCGGACATCGACCCGCAGGAAGGACTGCGTGTGATTGAAGAGCTCGAGCTCGAAGACATGGCCGACCTCAAAGTGCTGCCCGGCGTCAAGGCTTTGCTCGAGTCGCTGCCGCACGAGCGCTGGGCCATTGTCACATCGGCCACACATCGGCTGCTGCTTGGCCGTCTCGCCGCTGCCGGGCTGCCCATCCCCGAGCGCATCGTCAGCGCAGACATGGTGGAGCGCGGCAAGCCCGACCCCGAGCCGTACGTCCGCGGAGCCGAACTCCTGGGCTTCTCGCCTTCCGAATGCATCGTTGTGGAAGACGCGCCCTCGGGCGTAGGAGCTGGAATCGCCGCTGGTTGCCGCGTCCTGGGCGTGCTCGGCACCCACTCCATCGCCGAACTCCACGGCGCCTCGTGGATCGCACCTTCGCTCGAAGCAATGACCGTCACTGCGAGCGCTCAGGGCCTTGCATTGAACTTCACGTCACTCCGCTAGCGCCACGCCTGCCGCGACCGAAGAATCGCCTCGACTCGCCCTACATCCTCTTCGGTATCGACGCCCACCGTATCGAACTCCGTCGCTTCCACATACACCTCCACCCCATTCTCGAGAAACCGAAGCTGCTCCAGTCGTTCTGTTTGCTCGAGCATGCTTGGCGGCAGGGCAGGGAAGCGTTCGAGTGCAGCCCTCCGATACGCATACAGCCCAATGTGCTTCCAATAGTGCGGCCGCACTCCGTCGCGATCGTAAGGTATGGTCGCCCGGGAAAAATACAGTGCACGCCCATCCGCTGCGGTCACTACCTTTACCGCGTTGGGGTTGTCGATGTTTTCCCCCGTGCACGGCACCTTCAGCGTGGAAACCTGCACCTCTGCCCGCGCCAACGGCCGCAGCAGCGCAGCCAGATGCTGCGGCCTGAGCAGCGGCTCGTCGCCTTGGATGTTCACATAAATTGCCGCCGCAATCTGCTGTGCCACCGCATGCACGCGGTCAGTACCACTGGGCAGCGAAGCCTCCGTAAGCAGCACCGGCCAACCCTCGCGCTCGCACAGCTCCACCACCTCGTCCGACTCGGTCGCCACGATCACTCGATCCAGCTGCGAACACGCACGCGCGGCCTCGACCACCCACGCGAGCATGGGCCGTCCTGCAATCACACGCAGCACCTTGCGCGGCAGGCGCGTGGAGGCGAGCCGCGCCGGGATCACCCCCACCACCTCCAAAGGCTTCTTTTCGACCACGAGGGAATCAAGTATGATGGAACCTGGCTGGGCCGTGGCGATCCTCTTCCTTTTCTGTCTCACTTCCAGGGGAAATTTTGCGCCGGCACACTCCAAACCCACACCGGCGGTGTAGCTCAGATGGTTAGAGCGACGGACTCATAACCCGTAGGTCGGCAGTTCGATTCTGCCCACCGCCACCAAAGTGTTACAACACCGGCCAACCCGCTCTCCCCGTTCGAGAGTATCATTTTGACTACGGGAAACGTCTAACCCCTGCCACATCGCAGCACCCGTTCGGCAAACCCTGGAGCCGCTCCTACACTATGCCCAAGATCTCGAAGATTCTGCTGCTCGCCGCCTCTGTCGCTCTCGTCGTCACTGTGTTTCTCGGCGTCAACTCCAGCGGAGTCAACGCGGCCACGGAGCCGCAGGATGGCGCCTACCGCCAGATCAACGTCTACAGCGAAGTGCTGCGCCACATCCAGACCGACTACGTCACCGAACCCAATGTCAACGACGTCACCAACGGCGCCCTCCGCGGTCTGCTCGAATCGCTGGACGCCGATTCCAGCTACCTCTCGCCCGACGACTACAAAGCCTACAAGGCGGACCGCGGCGGCAAGGCCCAGGTCGGCATCAACGTCTCCAAACGCTTCGGGTACGCGACGGTGGTTTCTGTCGTGCCCAACAGCCCCGCGGACAAGGCCAATCTCACCGACGGGGACATCATCGAAGCCATCGGCCCCGCCGATACCCGGGACATGTCCCTTGCGATGATCCAGCGCATGCTCGAAGGCCAGTCCGGGACCGAGCTCACTCTGTCCGTCGTCCGTCCACGCAAAGCCGCCCCGGACAAACTCGTCCTGACTCGCGTCTCTCCTTCGCTTCCGCCCGTGGCTGAAACAATGTACGAGAACTCCACCATCGTCTACCTGAAGCCTGGCGTGCTCGATCATGAGCATGTGCAGCAGATCGAAGCAAAACTCAAGGCCATGCCCAGGGCTGACAATAAAAAGGTACTTCTCGACCTGCGCGACGTTGCCGCGGGAGACATGACCGAGGCAACCCGTCTCGCGAACTTCTTCCTCAAGTCCGGCACTATCGCCATGCTCGAAGGACAGAAGGTGGCGAAACAGACCTTCGTCGCCGAACCGTCAAAAGCGATCGACGCCACAGCGCCCTTGGTCGTTCTGGTCAACCGTGGAACCGCGGGCCCTGCCGAACTTGTAGCCGCCGCTCTGCTCGACAACAAGCGGGCCGAAATCGTTGGCGAAAAGACCTTCGGCGAAGGCGCGCAGCAGAAGACATTCGAACTTCCTGACGGCTCAGCCCTGATCCTCTCGGTCGCAAAGTATGAATCCCCGTCGGGCAAGAAGATCCAGGACGATGGCGTCACACCCGACGTGATGGTTGCCGCCACTAACCCGAACGAGGATGGGGACGGGGTCGAAGATGAAACCACCGGAGCCAAGACGGAAGCCCAGCCGCAGAAGCCCTCCGTCAGTGTCGACGAACCTCTGACCAAGGCGCTCGACCTGCTGAAGAACAAAGCCGCATAAGCGGTGCGGCTGTCGGGCGCGAGTGGGCTGCACCTGCCAGGCCTGCGTGCCAAGCCTTGTGACTCGCGGAAGCTCCAGCGGAAGGACCAGATCCCTCCCGAAGCGGCCGCGCCCAGGACAGCTGCCCGCGATACGGAACGGCTTCCGCAGGGGCCTCATGCTATCGTGAAGAGGCTGTGCAGAGCTTATATACCCGCGATAAACGGGCCTCCCCGCCCCACCAGCCGCAGTGGAAACTGGTCCTTCGCCGCCTCACTCTTACCGGCCCCGACTATCCCAGCCGCAGCATGGCCCGTCGCGCCACGTTCCTGCTCCTTCTCAGTCTTTCTTCCGTTTTCGGCGGCCTCTGCGGCCTCATGTTCGTTTACTCCATCGACCTTCCGCAGATGGACGACCTCACCCGCTACCACCCGAACACCACCACTGAGCTGCTCGACATCCACGGCCAGGTCTTCGGCTCCTTCGCCTTGGAACGCCGTGTCGTCGTGCCCTACTCCGACTTCTCTCCGGTCCTGCGCCAGGCCATCATCTCGATCGAAGACAAAAGTTTCCAAAGCAACTGGGGCGTCAATCTCTTCCGTGCCGTGGGAGCTGCCTATCGCGATCTTCACTCCAAAGGACGCGCGCAGGGCGCATCCACCCTCACCATGCAGCTCGCGCGCAATCTTTTCCTGTCTTCGGAAAAGACCTACGGCCGCAAGCTGCAGGAGATCTTCCTCTCCGTCCAGATCGAACGCCGCTTCACCAAGCAGCAGATCTTCGAGCTCTACGCCAACCAGATCTATCTCGGCCACGGCACCTACGGCTTCGAGGCCGGCTCTCAATATTTCTTCAGCAAACACGCGCGCGACCTCACCTTGCCCGAGGCCGCCCTGCTTGCCGCTCTTCCCAAAGGGCCCGAGTCCTACTCGCCAATCAAGTATCCCGAACGCGCGCTGAAACGCCGCAACCTCGTCCTCACCGAGATGCTTCAGGACCGCAAGATCACCCGGCAGCAGGCCGACGCCGCCAAAGCCGCACCTCTCGGCCTCCACATCGAGCAGCCCGCCAACAGCATCGCGCCTTACTTCGTCGAAGAGGTTCGCCGCCAGCTCGAAAAGCAGTACGGCGTCGAGGAGGTACACGGTGCCGGCCTCCGCGTCTACACCACACTCGACCTCGACCTCCAGCGCGTCGCCAACCAGGCCATTCTCGACGGCATCGCAGCCTACGAACGCCGCCACGGCTGGAAGGCAACCTTGCCCAACATCCTGCGCGAAGGTGCAGACCTCGAACTGTATCGTCATCCCGACTGGGCGCAGCCGATCGCAAAAGGCAGCTACCTCCACGGCCTGGTCACCGCGGTCTCGGCCAAAAAAGCCAACGTGAAGCTCGGAGACCGGCAGCTCGTCCTCACCCCAGCCGATTGGCTCTGGACGCAGAACCTCACAGCAGACCGTTTCCTCCGCGTTGGAGATATCGTCTACGTAAAAATCGACCAAGCCGACGGCGAACTCCACGCTTCGCTCCAGCAGGACACCGGCGCCCAGGCCTCCATGATGGCCGTCGACAACGGGAGCGGAGAAGTGCTCGCCATGGTCGGCGGCCGCGACTTCGCCCTGTCGCAGTTCAACCGCGCCACCCAGTCCCTGCGCCAGGTAGGCTCCTCCTTCAAGCCTTACGTCTACACCACCGCGATTGAAAACGGAGCCAAGCCTTCCGACATCATCGTCGACGGACCCACCACCTTTCCCACACCCAACGGCCCCTACACCCCGCACAACTACGAAGCGAACTACGTCGGACCCATGACGCTGTTGAACGCCTTCGCCGAATCGCGCAACATCCCCGCCCTCAAGCTCGCCGAGCGCTACGGCATCGGCAAGGTCATCGAAACCGCGCACCGCTTCGGCATCACGAGCAACATCCCCGCATTTCTTCCTGTCGCCATCGGCTCGGCCGACATCACGCTCGCCGAGCAGGTCGGCGCCTACAGCGTTTTCCCCAACGACGGCATCCTCATCGAGCCGCACACCATCCGCAAGGTCGCGCAGGCCAACGGGCTTCCCCTGGACAAAAAGACGCCGGCCGTCTCCGAGGTCGTTTCGCTTGAGACCGCACGCACCATGATGCAGTTCCTGCAAGCCGTCGTGAAGCAGGGAACCGGCGTAGCGGCACAGCAGTTGAAGCACCCGCTCGGCGGCAAAACCGGCACCACCAACGACTACACCGACGCGTGGTTCATCGGCTTCTCGCCCTCGGTCACATGCGGCACCTGGATCGGCTACGACAACCGCGAGTCCCTCGGAGAAAAAGAGACCGGAGCTCGCGCCGCACTTCCCATGTGGATGGATTTCATGCGCGCCGCCATCGCAGGCAAACCGAACGAAGCCTTTGCCGCGATCGGTGCTCCCAAGAAGAAGCTGAACGTGGCGGCCGCAACCAGCCCAGCAGATCTCAACGTGCCGAAGCACGCTCCCGATGCTCCCGACCCTTCCGACTCCGCACCCCAATCAGGCGAGCCGCCCAACGGCGCACAACCCGCCCAAACCACGACGCCGCTCGCGGAATCGCATTGGGTGCATCCGCAAACAACAGCTCCAACAGCTCCAACCACGCCCCCCGGCACATCCAGGGCGCCGGCATCATCGCCCGCGAACCAGCATCCTGTCACTGCAGCCCCGGCAACTCCGAATCCTGCCCCCGGCCATTCTGCGTCCGAGCGGCCATCGCCCGGCACAGACCGAAGTACCTCTTCGCTTGTGCCACATCACGCCCAATCTGCTGCTTCAGCGCCTCCGGGTTTGGCCACCGTATCTCCGCACGCAGCCGCCGCAAAAACAGCAGCGTCAAAGGCGTCTGCTCCTCGAGCGCAATCGGATGGAAGTTCAGCAGGTGCGACTCCACCGTAAACGAATCCGCACCGAAGGTAGGCCGATTCCCCACATTGGTCACCGCCTCGAACGTCTCTTCTGCGTCCCCGGCACCCACGGTCAGCAAAGTCACATACACCCCATTTGCAGGCAGCAGCTCGTGATACGGGGCCAGGTTGATCGTAGGTACGGTGTACCGCGTCCCGAAGCCGCGCCCCGAAGCCGGCGTACCTCGCACAGCAAAGCTCCGCCCCAGCAGCGCCCGCACACGGCTCACCTCTCCCTCGGCAATCAGCTTTCGCACAAGGCTCGACGAAACGACGTCTCCACGAATACTGCGCGGCGTATACACACGCACCTCGAACCCAAGCTCCCGGCCCAGAGCCTCCAGGTTTTCGATCCCCGCCCCCGCCTGATACCCGAAGCGAAAATTCTCCCCCTCATGCAGCTCCTTCACATGCAATCGACGCTGCAGCACCTCCGAGGCGAACTCTCGCGCCGTCATGCGCGACATCTCCCGCGTAAACGAAAGCACAAGCACCGCGTCCAGCCCGGTAGCCGAAAGCAACGCAAGCCTCTCCTCTAGTGGAGTAATCAGAGGCAAGCGCAACTCCGGACGAATCACCCGCGCCGGATGAGGATCGAACGTAATGGCAAGCGAGCGCCGTCCCTCAGCCCGCGCCCGCGCCACCACCTCCGCAATCACCCATTGATGTCCACGATGCGCCCCGTCGAAATTCCCAATGGTCGCGACCGTCGGACCGAAGTCCACAGGCACCTCGCTGAGCTGGCGAAATATCTCCATCATGCGATCTCGAACCGGATCTGCATCCCGTCGTACGCCAATCGCACATGCGCAGGCAGCATCGCCTCTGTCGCCTCGTGGTCCAGATCATGACTCATATGCGTAAAGTACGCGCGCTTCGGCCTCAACTTCTCCACCAGCGCCACCGACTTCTCCACGTGCGAGTGACTCGGATGCGGATCGCGCCGCAGCGCATCGAGAATCAGCACATCCAGCCCTTGGAGCAATCCGACGCTTACCTCCGGAATGTCGCTCATGTCCGTCAAATACGCCGCTCCACCGAACCGGTATCCCGTAATCTCTTCCCGCCCATGCGTCACCGGCACCCGGCGAAAACATGCGCCGAACAGATCGAAGCCCGAGCCCGGCGTCCCATCGATGCGATGGATCTCCACCCGCGCGCTGGTCGGATAGCGGTCCACCTTGCGAAACGTGTATTCGAACACCCGCTCGATATTGGCGGCCGTCGCGTCATCTGCGTAGATCGGCAGACCGCCCTTAACATGAAAACTCAACGGCCGCAGATCGTCGAACCCCATCACATGATCGGCATGCCCATGCGTGTAGAGCACCGCATCCACCCGCCGCACGCCTTCGCGCAACGCCTGCGCATGAAAGTCCGGCCCGGTATCGACCAGCACCGTGTGGCCGCCGTATTCCAGCCGAATCGAAGGTCGCGTACGCCGGTTGCGCGGATCGGTCGAGGTGCACACCGCGCAGTCGCAGCCCAGCGTAGGCACGCCCATCGAGGTCCCCGTACCCAGAAAAGTAAGCGTAGCCTCCATCACTTATCGAACGATGCTGGGCCCGGCCGGACCCGTCGGCCGCCCCGCTGCTCCGCCGCCGCCCTGCCCCTTCGCCGCCGCCGAACGCGTCAGCGCCTGTGTTATCTCGAGAAACGCCATGCGCAGCTCAAACAGCGCACTCTCCAGCAGCCGCGTCTCGTCCTCGGATAGATTACCCTTCGTCTTCTCTTCCAGCACCGCCATCATGTCGATGCTTTGCCGCGCGCCTAGAATATCCACCTGCGGCTGCTGCCCCTCCTGCGCCGTGCCTCCAAGCTGCATGATCGTCGTCAGGTACACCGACTGCACCAGCTGCCCAAAGCTCATCGCCGGAGGATGATCCATGCCAGGATTGGACGCACGCACCGCCGTGTCCAGCCGGTCCGCCGTCGTTTCATACGCGCGTTTTGCCTGCTCGTTCTGCTCTGCGGTCGGCCCCGGCGGCATCTCCTCGTCCTGCGTGGAAATTTCCGGGCTCACGGAATTCGTTGGCTCCGCCGGAGCAGCAGAAACCGGCGTCTGCTCGCGTGGCTCCCTCTCAGGCGAAGGATCGGCATCCGGCCGAAGCTCTCCCTCTTTCGTAAACTTGCGGCGATCGGTCACGACAAACGGCTTATTCTGCTCAGGCATAATCACACTCTTTCAGAAGATTCAGATGCAGCGCCAAGCCCGGAGGCTGCAGCACGCAAAAATGGAAGCGCCACCGGCACCGCAACACCACCGGCATACTTGGGTGCAACGCCGCGCTCCAGCGCCTCGCGACGAACATATCCCAACCCAATCTTTACCGCGCCCTCAGGCAGCGGGACCTCCGCCACACTGGTCAACTCCCCCACCGCTTTACCGTCCGCCTCAAGCGCCGTACCCGCAGCAGGCACATCTCCCTCAAGACGAAATCCGCCGAAGCCGCGATGCACATTGCCCCGCGACCGAATCCGCTCCACGATCTCCTGCCCCAGGTAGCAGCCTTTCGAAAAGTGCAGCGCCCGCGTCTGCCCTGTCTCCTGCGGCAAATCTTTCTCGCGAATATCCACGCCGTACCGAGGCGTCCCTTCAAGCACCCGCACCCACTCCAGGCTCTGGGCT
>JALYVA010000097.1 GCA_030853485.1 Acidobacteriota bacterium | reverse complement strand
CACCTGCAACCCGCCGTACTCCTTGCGCCAGCGGTAATAGCTCTGCTCCGTGATCTCGGCCTCTTTACAAGCCAACGCCGTCGTCTTGCCTTGCGCCACGGCCACTTCAATCTGACGCAGCAAGTTCACTACCTGCTCAGCTGTGTGCTTCTTCCTTCGTGCCATGTCCAACTCCCTGAGACAAAGTCTCTCTCATAAAAGCTGGTTCAAAAAATGCCGGGCACTCCAACAGCAAGGGAGACTGGCAGTGCGACAGCAAGGAGACTGGCAGTGCGACAGCAAGTGAGACAAAAGAGACAATCAGGGCGAGACACCCTTCGTGGGAGAGGAGTGATGAACAAGTTGGCTGCGGGTCGTTGCGAGCGAGAGGGCCATTAGAGTGCCACTAGAGGACGGGCTAGAGGGCGATTTCGGGAAGGGCTGTGCCGCCTTGTTCGCTGGAACGATAGGCCGCTTCGACGACACGCATGGTGTCGATGGCGTCTTCGACGCTGGTGGGCAGAGCGTCTGATTCGCCCTGGACAAAGCATTGGAGCGAACCCATTGAACCCATGAAGGCGTCGGGGAACCAGTTGCCCCGGACTGGAATGTCGGTCCATTTTGGCGCATTGGTCCATTTTGGCGTGTCCGCTTCTGCTTCCGGGCGGCGCAGAATGTATTGCAACGTGTCGGGCAGTCCGGCGGGGTAGTTCAGGTTGACGCCCATCTGTGCGCGCATGGCGCCTTGGGTTCCTTCCCACTGGACAAAGCTGCGCTGCACGTCGGGGGCGAAATCGTGACTGTGGTTGGTGGCGAGAAACACTCGTTTGCTGTCGCCGAAGTCGAAGGTGATGACGCTTTTTGTGGCGGCCAGCTGCGGGGTCCGCGGACTCTTTACGGTTTTTGCGTAAACGCCGATGGGGTTTCCGAACCAGGAGCGGATCAGATCGACGTAATGGATGGAGTGATAGAGGATTTCAAGACGCGGCGCGGTGTTGAGGAAGCTCCACAGATTCCAGGGCATGTGGACACTGACGGCGACCTCCATGTCGTGCAGCTCGCCGAGCGCCCCGGATGCGGCGAGGGCGCGTGCGGCCAGCATGTTGGGAGCCCACCGGAGCTGGAAGTTGACGGCGGCGGTGAGGCGTTTGCGACGGCAGATCTTCAGGATTTCTAGGGCTTCGGCCAGGGTTTCGCCCATCGGCTTCTGGATCAGGACGGCGCAGCCGTCGGGAAGCTGGGAGAGGACATGGGGCAGCGTGCCTGCGGGGACGGCGATGTCGAATACGGCGTCGGCGGGCGCGTAACGGATGGCCTCGGCGAGCGAAGGGGTGGCATGGGGAATGAGGAATTCCCGGGCGAGCGTCTCGGCCTTTTCGGCGTGGACGTCGACCAGCGCGGCCACGGGAAAGCCGGCCTTGCGGTAGGCGGGCAGATGCGCGGCCTGCACGATGCCGCCGGCGCCGACGATCACGATGGGGCGAGGGTTCTTCGGCGTTGGGGCGGCGGCTTCGAGCATCGCACCATTCTAAGCGGAGCCTGAAGGCCGGGGCCCTGCGTGCTGTGGCCGCTACGCTCCGCCGGCACAAGAGAGTTGCTTGCGGGATTCCGAAGGGGTGGATGCCTGGTGACGGATGTAGCCTCCGGCTGTGCTCCTCTGTCGGATAGGAGCCGGCTTCTCTGCTCGCAATGGGGAGGTTTCCCCACTGGAGGGACACGACCTGCGGCGTTCGCTGCGGAGGGTAGGTGGGGGTTTACTTTCTGGTTAACAAAACAAGCTCAAAGGTATACATACCTCCGTACCGTTGTGGGCAAACGTAATCTGAGTCAAAGTACTTCCAGCAACACAGACCTGGGAGAGGGGTTGTAGAGATGGTGGCGGGGATGACCCGGCACCATCTCTGCAACCCCTATTTTTTCGTGGCGGGCAGGCCGGACCGGTGGGTTCGCCGGACCTTGCCAGACCTCGATGCCCGCTGCGTACAACTTTGCACTCGTTCCGTTCATCGTAGATACTATTGGAAATACGCGAGTTGTCGCCCGCTCTCCAGGTTAGATCTACGGAAATTTGAAAGGAATACGAACGATGATGAAGAAACTATCGGTGATTTTGTGCGGAATGGCCATGATGGCCGGCACGCTTTCTGCACGGGCAGAGGGCGATAAGGCGAAGGTCGCAGAGCGTTTGAACGACGCGAGCCTTGTGATCAAGCAGATTATGGCTACGCCCGATAGGGCTATCCCGGGAACCATCCTGGGTCAGGCGCAGTGCGTTGTGGTTATCCCGAGCTACAAAAAAGGTGCCTTCATCGTCGGAGCACAGTACGGTCAGGGCGTTGCTACGTGCCGCACCTCGCGAGGCTGGAGCGCACCGGTGTGCGTGCAGTTGGCGGGTGGAAGCTTTGGATTTCAGATTGGCGGCCAGGCGACCGACCTGGTGCTGATTGCGATGAACCAGGAAGGCTTGCAGGACATGCTGAAGAACAAGTTCAAGCTGGGTGCGGATGCGGCTGCGGCGGCAGGCCCGGTGGGACGCAACGCGCAGGCAGGGACGGACTGGAAGCTGAATGCGCAGTTCCTCAGCTATTCGCGCAGCAAGGGTCTGTTTGCGGGCATTAACCTCGATGGCACGGTACTGTCGCAGAACCAGGACGGCACGCGTGCGCTGTACGGTTCGGATCTGCCGTATGACCAGATTCTGGGGGGCAAGCAGGTAACACCGGCGGAGGCTCGGCCGTTTGTGCGCACCGTGGCCAAGTACTTCGTCGTGGCCAAGAATCAGTAAGGCAAGCAGCGGAAGGATGTTGGAGGGGACAGCGTATACACGCTGTCCCCTTTTCGTTTGTGGGGGGCTGGTTGTGTGAGTTTTGTCTCGTACTACGGGACCGGTAGACTGGAAGCTTGAGCGACACGTTGGGGTGGGACAAGGTACGGGCAGGGGTCAGTTTTCGCGAACGAGCCGAGTTTGCGTGTCTGTGGCTGTTCGTTCATTTGCTGGGGATGCTGCCGCGGCGGGCGGCGCGGGCGGTTGGTGCGGCGATTGGGTGGATTGCACTCCGTGGGCTTGGGCGGCTGCGGCGGGTGGGAGAGAGAAACCTTGGGCTCGCGTTTCCTGAGTTGACGGCGGGTGAACGGGAGAAGATTTTGCGTTCGGAGTATCGCAATCTGGGCTGCCTGCTGGCGGAATTCTGTCTGATGCCGGGATATACACGGGAAACGGCGAGCCGGTTTATACGGTATGAGGGGCTCGAGAACTACTTGCAGGCACGGGACCGGGGTAAGGGCGTGCTGGTGCTGACGGGGCACCTGGGGGCGTGGGAGCTGTCGAGCTTTTACCACTCGCTGATGGGGATGCCGATGGGGATGGTGATCCGCAGGCTGGACAATCCGCTGGTGGATGGGTTCGTCAACCGGGTGCGCTGCCTGCATGGGAACAGGGTGATTCCCAAGGACGACTTTGCGCGTGGGCTGATCGCGTCGATGCGGGCGGGAGAGACGGTGGGGATTTTGATGGATACGAACATGACGCCGCCGCAGGGTGTGTTTGTGCCGTTTTTTGGCGAGCTGGCGTGTACGGCTTCGGGTATGGCGCGGATTGCGGCGAAGACGGGAGCGGCGGTGGTGCCGGGGTTTCTGCTTTGGGAGGAGAGCGAGGGGAGATATGTGCTGCGGTTTGGCGAGGAGCTTGGCGTGGTGAACAGCGGAGATGCGGAGGCCGATGTGATGGCGAACACGGCGCGGTTCACGGCGGCGATCGAAGGGTATATTCGACGGTATCCGGAGCAGTGGCTGTGGATGCATCGGCGGTGGAAGACGCGGCCGCCGGGAGAGGCGGGAATCTACGGATGATGGCAATGAGATGCGCGACGTTGAAGATGGTGGCTGAGTGGGTGGGTGCGAGCGCGCCTGGGCTGGAGGCGGAGGTTTGCCGGGTTTCGAGTATTGAAGAGGCGGGAGAGGATTCGCTGGTGTTTGCTGTGGATCGGGCGGCGCTCGAGCGGGCGATCGGATCGAAGGCGGGCGTGATTCTGGCGAACTGGAAGCTTGAGGGTCCGGGGCTTGCGGTGGATTCGCGGGTGGTGTGGGTGAAGGATGCGCGGTATGCCTTTGCGTTGGTGGCGCGGAAGCTGCGCGGACAGGCGGGGGGAGGAGGAGTGCACGCGTCGGCAGTGGTAGGCGAGGGCGTGGCGATTGGCCAGGGAACCAGGATTGCGGCGGGTGTGGTGGTGGGCGACGGTGTGGTGATTGGGCGGGATTGCGAGCTTATGGCGCGGGCCGTGATTTATCCAGGCGTGGTGCTGGGGGATCGCGTGGTGGTGCAGGCAGGGGCGGTGCTTGGGTCGACCGGCTTTGGGTATGCGCGGAATGAGGAGACGGGGGAGTATCTGTTGTTTCCGCAGCAGGGCGGGCTGGTGGTGGAGGACGATGTGGAGATTGGAGCCAATACGACGATCGACCGGGGAGCGCTGGGGGAGACCAGGATCGGACGCGGGACGAAGATCGACAACCTGGTGCATATTGGGCATAACTGCCTGATTGGGCGGAACGTGATCATTGCGGCGCAGACGGGGATTTCGGGGTCGAGCGTGGTGGAGGATGGGGCGATTCTGGGAGGGCAGGTGGGGATTGGGGAACATGCCAGGGTGGGGGCGGGAGTGATCCTGGGCGGGGGCGCGGGGGTGTTGAGCGGAAAAAAAATGCGGGGTGCGGGTGAGGTGTTCTGGGGTCGTCCGGCGCGGCCTTTGAAGGAGTATCTGCGGGATCTGGCACGGTTGAGAAAAGGCAGGGAGTAGAAGGCGGAACAGGTCGATGGCGATTGTGGTGGTAGGCGGGCATACCAGGAATATCGGGAAGACGAGCGTGGTGACGGGGCTGATCGCGGCGATGCCGGAGATGGGCTGGACGGCGTTCAAGGTGACGCAGTTTGGGCACGGGATGTGCTCGGCCAACGGGGAGCCTTGCGATTGCGAGACGGCGGAGCACACGGTGGCGGTGAGCGAGGAGCGGGTGGGCGGGGATGCTACTACGGACTCGGGGAGGTACCTGGCGGCGGGGGCAGTGCGTTCGTTCTGGGTGAGAACGCGGTTGGGGGATCTGGCTGAAGCGATGCCACGCATTCGCAAGGAGCTGGAAGGGGCGGAGAATGCGGTGATCGAGTCGAACAGCATTCTGCGATTTCTGCGTCCGGATCTTTACCTGAGTGTGCTCGAACCGGGGGTGGAGGATTTCAAGGATTCGGCGCGGTATTTTCTGGATCGGGCGGATGCAGTGTTAGTGGCGGAAGGGGATTTGGGAAGGCCGGAGTGGAAGGGCGTGTCGTTGAAGCTGTTGGAAGGGACGCCGGTGCTGGCGATGAGGCCTCCGAGGTATGTGACGGCGGAGGTGGTGGAGTTTGTGCGGGGGCGGCTGGGGGCGGGGAGACGGGAGTAGGAGAGGATTGCGGGAAGGAGTGGGCCGGTTTGGTTCCGTGGACTGGGAGTGGGAAGGCGGTCTCGCTGCCGCTCGATGCCCACATCTCAGAATCGAGATATGGGGCCCCCGGTTTTGGGGGAGTGTAGTTTCCGTGCATCGTCGCAAATGACGGATAGGGGGTACCCCGGCGGTCTGGGTTTTGTGGAGGAACATGGAAAGCGGTCTCGCTCCCGCTCGATGCCCACATCTCAGAATCGAGATATGGGGCACCCGGTTTTTGGGGAGGATACTTTTTCGTCAGCCGCAGAGGAGAGAATCGGGGGTGTTGGAAATAAGGAAGCCGCCGGTGGTGGCTGGCGGCTTCTTTGTGGTTGGGTGTTTGTGGAAGTGAGTTGAACGCTATTTGATGGTGCCGTTGAGACCCGCCGGGAAGAAGACTCCCTGGTGGGTGGCGGTGGGTGCGGTGCCGGTGACGATGGCCAGCACCTGAGAGGTGGTGCGGGACCAGCCCATGGCGTTGATGTCGCAGTCCACGATGGTGGCGGCGGTGTAGTTGTTTGTAGAGGCGTTGAGGGCCACCGGAGTGGTCTGGAGGCCGATATCGTCTGCCCCCGAATTGATAAACGTTGTGAACGGCATGGTGATCGGGTTGTTGGGATCGGGGTTGGCCAGCTTGGAACGAAACGCCGAGATCTGCTGGGTGAGGCCTGAAAGCGTGGGCACGCCAGCCTGAGCGTCCAATGCGGCAATGGTGGTGCGGATGAGGCCAGCGTGGTAGGCCTCGACTGCGTGGATGCCGACGGCTGCCGGAAGGACGTTCTTCTTGTCCTGGATGAGGCCGGCTGCTCCGTGATATGCGGAGACGCCGACGTCTTCGAAGATGTACGCTCCGATGAGGAAGTTGGCGTCGCTGGCAAACGGGTTGAACTGCGGGCCGATCCCGGCACCGGCAGCGAGCGTGTTGAAGGAGTTGTACAGGTCGAGGTTGGGCATCGAGACTGCGTTTTTGCCGAGCGCCTTCTGGAGGAAGAGGACGTGCTTGCCTTCCTCGGTGGCGGTTTCGGTGGCGTATGCCTTTACCAAACCGTTAGGAAGGCTGAACGGCACCTTGGCGAAGGTTGGGCTGAGGGTGACTGTGCCTGCGGTGCCACCGTTGACGGCGACCGGAATGGGCGTGGGGAGCTTGTCGATGGTGACGCCGTAGACGGCCAGGGTGTAGAACTGCGCTTCAAGGTATTCGAGGTTGAGGGCGAAGTTGAGGATGTCGTTGTCGGTGATCGCGGCGGCGGCCTGAGCTTCTGCCTGCTTTGACGCTCCGAGGACGGCGGCGGCGAGTGCTGCGCCTCCCAGGGTGAGCATTTTGCGTCGTGTATTGACGATTACTTCGTCGAGCTGTTGCGTCTCTAGAGTTGCCATGTTGTCTCCGTCCTTAGGAAGCGGTTGCCGTGATGGTGCCGTTGAGGCCGTTGGGGAAGAAGCCGCCCTTTGCGAGGCCTACTCCCGGTGCGCCGTAGACGATGTGCAGCACCTGGTCGGTGGTGCGTCCGAAGGCGATGGCGTTGGAGTCAGCGGCGACGATGCTCGTGGCGCTGAGCATGGTTTCTGCTCCTCCGCCGAGGGTGGCGCGGAGTGCGGAGACCTTGTTCGCAAAGCCGACGTAGGTCTGGTCGCCGGAGTTGGCGGCGTTCCCGACGAGCAGGGTACGAATTTCGGCGGCGTGGTAGGCCTCGGTCGCCTGAATGCCGGCGGCTGCGGAGAGGATGGCGTTGCTCGTGAGCAGAGGGGCTGCGCCGGTGTAGGCGGTCACACCTACGTCTTCGAAAATGAAGGCGCCGACGAGGAAGGCGTTGTTGCTGGCGAAGGGGTTGAATGCCGTGGGATCGGTGGTGATGGAGGCGGCTACGGCGAGCGGTCCGAAGAAGGTGAGGTCGATGTTGGGGCGGGGAACCGGGGTGCCCTTGTTTCCTGTGATGGCCGCCTGGATGGCACGAACGTGGTCGAGCTCGTCCTGTGCGATCTCGTTGGCATACTGCCGGAAGGTGGAGTTAGTCCAAGGCACGGGGATGGTGTTTGCTGGAACCTTGGTGGTGCCTGCGCCGGTGAGTGCGTCTTTGGAGGAAAGGCCCGAGCCGGTGGCGGCATAGAGGTAGAACTCGGCTTCAAGATATTCGAGGTTGAGGGCGAAGTTCAGAATGTCGTTATCGGGAATATCGAGCGGCTTCGGGGTGGGAGTGGGTGTGGGTGTGGTGGTGGGTGCGGGATTGCTGTTGCTGCAGCCTACGATCAATGCCGCGGCAGCGGTCGTCCCTGCTCCGGCCATGAACTTGCGGCGGGATAGGGCCTTGTCTATAAGGTCGTTCAGCTTTTTTTCCACGATAATACCTCTCCTCAAATGCATATTGCTGCCTGCATCTTCTATCCGAGGACGATACAGGAGCGGGAACGGATTGGTAAGGGGGGCAAATAGTTCATGTTTACCTTTTCTGTACGGGGTTGGCGCAACCGTAACTGGGGAAGGAGGCGGATTAGGGGGGAGAATGCCTTTTGCCGGCATGTGCCAGCGGGGGGAAATGCGCTCATGTTCCGGAGCAGAGAGGAAGCAGGCAAATGAGGTTCTGCGGGTCTGACAGAGGGTAAGGGAAAGTTAAAGATGAATAACGAAGGAAGACAAAGGTGGGGATTTGAACCGAATCGAACCTAGATGGACTGGACCGGGAGGAGCACGAGGTCGTCGACGAGGCCGATTTCCTTCTGGACGAAGGGTTCGGCGTAGCGGACGCCGGCGAGCAGGCCGTAGTGGCGGGCTGAGGCGAAGGTGCGTTCGCGGATTTCCTCTTCGGGGACGAACAGGCCGGAGCCTTCGCGCTGGGCACCATATTGAGACCGGTACGCGAGCAGGGATTGGAGGCGCGGCTCCATATACGGGGTGATATCGACGACAAACGTGGGGCGGACGTCGGCGTAGAGGCTGGCGTAGAGGATTTTGTAGGGGCGGTGAGCGGGCAAGGGATCGCCGGGGGTGGTCACCTTGGCCAGGCCCGCGACGAAACAGGCTTCATAGCCGAGGGTGGCTGAGGTGTAGTGGTCGGGGTGGCGGCCTTGCCAGTAGGGCAGGATGACGACGCGGGGGCGCAGGCGGCGGAGGACGGCGGCTACCTTGAGGCGGTTGGCGAGAGTGTTTTCGACGTTGCCGTCGGGGAGGTCGAGGGCTTCGCGGTGGGAGACATGGAGGATTCGGGCGGCGTCGTTCGCTTCGGCTTCACGCTCGGCGGCCGTGCCTCGTGTGCCGGACTCGCCCTGGGTGAGATCGAGGATGGCCGTGCGATAACCCCGGGCGGCCATGGCGAGCAGGGTGCCTCCGCAGGTTTGTTCCACGTCATCGCGGTGAGCGGCAATGGCGAGAATAGAGG
>JALYVA010000072.1 GCA_030853485.1 Acidobacteriota bacterium | reverse complement strand
CTCGAGCAGACACCTCAAGGACGGCGACAGCCGGCCAGCCACCAAGCCCTGGTCTACTTCCTCGCGACCGCGGGGTCGGCTTTCCAGGTGACGCCGGTCGAGCTGATCACGATCGCGAGATGCCCTTCCGCTCCTTCGTGCAGCGAGGGGCCCTCAGCTGTGTGGTCGCGACGTGCGTTATCGGTGTACAGGAGCTTCATACCCCCGGAGCCAAGCACCTTAAAACGGTAAGAAAAGTCCGCCCCAGGTGCAAGATTTTCAGTGCCGAAGCTGGCGCTCGGATAGTCGACTTCGAGGAGCTCGATGGGTTGAGCGGTCCGGTTGCTGACCGTCGCGGAGACGTAGGGTGAGTGACATCCTGCGCCTGCAATGAGGGTGGAGAGAACCGCGAGCTTCGACATAGACCACATAAGCATTAAGGGTATCAGTGCCCGAGCAGCCGCGAAAATCGCTTTACGACGTCACCTAAAGAATCCTCCATAGCCACCCCATTTCTCGAACCTCAACACGGCATACTTGTCTGCCCTTGCATCTGCCTTTCTTATTGTCATCCCCCAAGGGGATCTGTTTTGTAGTTGCATCGAGCCTTGCGGCTGCGCCAACCACCCAACCTGTCATCCTGTCCGAAGCCTCCCACAGCTTCATCGCGACAGGCGCAGTCGAAAGGATCTGCATCTCTATCTATTCCCGGGCGCCACCCAGGCCGACCCCCTCCCCCAAACCGGGGTGCCCCATATCTCGATTCTGAGATGTGGGCATCGCGCGAAGCACGACCGCTTTCCCTCCCCACCCACAATCCAACTCGCAGCCACGCTCAACCCTCGGCCAGCAAGCCCTCCCGTGGCGCCGCAATCCTCTCGCTCCGCGCCCCGGCACGCTCAAACGTAAGATTGACCGACCGCTCCCCCATCGGCCTTGTACGATGACGCACGCCTCGCTTCACCGTAATCATGTGCCCCGGCAGAAGCTCGACCGTCCGGTCATCGAAATCAAGCAACAACCCACCTTCCAACGCCAGAAAACTTTCATCGGAGTCGGGATGGCAGTGCCAAAAATAAGCCTCAGTCATCACGCTGATACGAACTTCATGATCGTTCACCGCAGCAACCGAATGATTCTCGTACCCCACCGCCGTCGCCGACTCCCGCGAAAGACTTACGACCTCACAGAACGAATTTTCCATAGCTACTCCCTTTCCGCACCCTCAACACGGCATACTTATCTGCCTTATTGTTGTCATCCCCGAAGGGGATCTGCTTCTGTAGTTGCACTGGCCATGCAGCTGCCCAACCTGTCATCCTGAGCGAAGCCTCTCGTCTCTTCCTCGCGAGAGGCGCAGTCGAAGGACCTGCATCTCTGTCGATTGCCGGGCCCATCTAAGCCGCCCCACTCCCCTAAACCCGGGTGCCCCATATCTCGATTTTGAGATGTGGGCATCGTGCGAAGCACGACCGCTTTCCTACGCTCCCACACACAACCAGAAACCGAGCCACCTCACCCCAGCACCTTCTCCCCCATATAAGCATTCACAAACTTCCCCTCTGGATCGTACTTCTTCATCAAACTCTTGAAATCCCCCACCCGCGGATAAAGCGGATCGATCTCTGCCGCCTTCAGCGTATTCACCTTCGCCCAGTGCGGCCGCGGCTCAAACGGCTTCAACTTCGCCTCCACCAGCGGAATCACCTTCAGCACAGCATCCCACTCCGGCTTCCAGGTAAAGTGAATCGCCAGCGAACGCCTCTTGTACGCCATGCTCATCCAAAGCTCGTCCGCGGCCACGGACCGAAGCTCCGTCACAAACAGGTGCGGCGTAATCCTGTCGCGCAGACTCTCCACCGCAAGCACCGCCTCGTCAGCCCGCTCGAACGGCACAAAATATTCCGTCTGTATCTCCCGCCCCGTAGACGGCGTGAACTCCATCTTGAAATGCGGCAGCCGCTCATACCACTTGCCCACCGTATTCATCTGATCGGTCGTCTTCTGCGGGTTCTGCCCCAGCACCGGATGAAGCTTCTCCTTCGCCAGCGTAGCCCCATAAAACATATCCGGCGGAGCCGCCCCACCCCCCTGGTCCACCCGCCGCTTGATCCAAACCTCCCACGCCTCGTCATGCTGCCAGTTGGTAAACAGCGAAAGGCTGTACCCCGTATTCATAATCGCTTCGAAGTTGTGTTCGAGCTCCCTGAAGTTCAACCCGCGGTACACCACCTGCGTCATCTCGTAGCTCGGCTCCACATCGAGCGTCACATGCGTCACCACGCCAAGCGAACCCAGCCCCACCACCGCCCCTCGAAACGCATCGCCATCCTTATCCCGGTTCAACGTATGCACCGTGCCATCGGCCGCGACAAACTCCAACGCGCGCACCGACGTCGCCAGGTTGCCATTGCGCAGACCCGAGCCATGCGTCGCCGTCGCAATCGAGCCGCCGACCGAAATATGCGGAAGCGATGCCAGGTTGGCCAGCGCAAACCCAGCCTTGTCCAGCTTCACCGCAAGGTCGCCATACCTCAGCCCCGCACCCACCGTCACCGTCCTCGCCCCAGCATCGACCCTGCAGTCCTTCAGCCCCAGCGTGCTGATCTGCGCGACCTTCGAATCCGCGATCCCGTTGAAGCTGTGCCGCGTCCCCAGCGCCCGCACACTCCCCAGGCTCGTCACCGCCCGCTGCACCTCCTCGACCGTCCCAGGCTCAAGCACCCGGTTCGTGCTGTAGTGAAACGTCCCCGCCCAGTTCTCCCGAGGCACACCGGAACCACTCTGCGCCACCGCCCCACGAGCCGCTGTCATCGCCGCCAAAGCCACACTTCCCTTCAAAAACTCGCGCTTGTCCATCACCGTGCCAAACCTCCTGACCTGCCGCCCCCACTATAGTAGGGGCCGCGTGTGCGCATCTCGGGGCGGCCTCTGGCTGGCTTTCGGACTGGCTCTCTGGACTGGCTCTGGGCGGCCGAATGGCCCTCCAAATGCGCGCAAAAAGTGCACAAAACAGCATCAAAACGCACGAAAATCGCGCAAAAAACACCCATTTTCCGCACTTATCCCACCCAGAAACCGCCCAAAAATAAAATCACCGCAAACGCACCATCGGCCCTCCCACCGGATGGCAGAAAACCTTCCCATGGCTCAACGCAATCTTCCTCTGCGCCAACCCCGCCATCTCCGGATCATGCGTCACCATCACGATCGTATGCCCTTGCCCATGCAGCTCCTGCAGCAGCCCCGCCACGATAGTCTGGTTCGCCGCATCGAGATTCCCCGTAGGCTCATCCGCCAACAAAATAGGTGGGTTATTGATCAGCGCCCGAGCAATGCAAACCCTCTGCTGCTCCCCGCCCGAAAGCTCCTTCGGCAGATGCGACACCCGCTCCCCCAGCCCCACGCGCCCAAGCGCCGCCCGCGCCTCCCCCTCATCCGTCATCGAATGAAAATACTGCGCCAGCATCACGTTTTCGAGCGCCGACAGGTAGGGAATCAGATGAAACTGCTGAAAGATAAACCCAATCTTGTCTGCGCGAAACCGGTCCAGCTCCGTCGCCGACATCGAAGCAACATCCACATTATCGATCTTCAACTCACCCGCTGTCGGCCGATCCAGGCACCCAATCAAATTCACCAGCGTACTTTTGCCCGACCCCGAAGGCCCCGTAATCGCCACCCACTCGCCCGCCACAATCGAGAACGTCGCATCCGCCAGCGCACGCACCACGCCTCCATGCCCCGCATACTCTCGCGTGACATGCTTCAGCGCAATCACCGCGCAGTCGTCCCGCGTGTCGCCGTACGGTTCGCCCAGCGGGCCCGTCACTACCTTCGCCTCGTTCACACCTGCCATCCTCTCACTCGTCACTCGCCCTTCAGCAGCGCCGCCGGCTGCAAGCCCCGCAGCACACGCGCAGGAAACAACGCAGCCAACGCCGCAATCAATACATTCAGCAGAAGCACCACAGGAAGAACCGACACATGCGGCAGCGCCGCCGTATGAAAATTCCCCTCGCTGATCGCGCACGCCGCCACCGACCCCACCACAAATCCCGCCAGCACACCCGCCAGCGCAAGCACCACCGCCTCCAGCAGAAACATCCCCATCAACTGCCCCTGCGACCCACCCAGCGCCTTCATCAATGCAAAGTCCCTGCGCCTTTCAAGCACGCTCGCCGAGAGCGTCGCCAGCACACTGACGGCAACCGTCAGCGCAATCAGAAGCACCGCCCCATACATCAGCGCATGCGTCCGGTCCACAATCTTCGACTCCCCTTCGACCAGTTGCCGCACCGCCTGCACCTGCATCTCCGGCAGCGTCGTGCGGAGTCGCGCCATCGCAGCCTCTACGGTTGAAGCTCCGCCCGGCACCTGCACTTCGATCACGCTCGGCCCTACTCCGGTCCAGGAAGTGAACGCTCCCAGCGGCATATAAATCCGGCTGTCTTCATCCCCCCCGGTCCTGATTCGCCCCACACCATCGAGCGTCACCGCGCGCCCCGCATAGTTCAACCTAACGGCGCGTTCATCGCCCACGAAATTCGCCGCCCTTTGCCCCAGCAGCCCGGCATTCAAGTCCGTAGCTTCCGGCCAGCGATCAACCTGCCACCACGAATCGAGCCGCCGCACCGCCGCAAAATCCACTCCCGCCACAACCACCGGAGTTCCCGTATCCGTCGTTGCCACCGCATACGCAAACTCGGCAGCGACCGCATCCCCACCCGCCGCATCCCGCACCCGCTCTAACGCATCCGCAGCAAGCACGCCGCCGGCCGGCACGGTCATCACCACATTCGCACCAAAGCCCCGAAACTCCCGGTGCAGCTTCGCATCGAGATCGGCATATAACGTCAGCAGCGCCGTAGCCACCGCCGCCGAAACCGTCATCGCCACCAACGCCGACAGACTCCTTGCCCTCCGATGCACCAGCGACCTTCGCAGCATGCCAACCAGGCTGAGCCCCGCCATCAGCCATCCTCCCGCAGAATCGCCGAAGGGTCCATGCGCAGCGCCGCCCGTATCGACGGCGTACTCCCCGCCAACGCGACCGCAAGCGCCAACGCCACCACCACCGGCAGCAGCACAGGAATCAGCACCGACTCCGGAGCGCCGCCATCGCCCGCGAAGATCCGCGCCCCCAGCCAGGCCGCCAGTCCCGAGCCCGCCAGATACCCTGCGGTTCCAGCAAACACCGCAAGCAGCCCCGTCTCCACATAGAACAGCAACGCAATCGCCCCTTTGCTCGCGCCCAGCGAACGCATCAGCCCGATCTCGCCCCGGCGTTCGAGCACAGCCGTCGCCATCGCCGCACTTACCGCAAACCCCGCCGCCAGCAACGCCGCCGCGCTGATCAGCCACATCAGGCCCGAGATGCGTCCCAGCACATTGCCTTCACTTTGTTCCACCCGCCGCACCTGCTCGGCCTGCGCGCCCGGTATCGCCTCCCGAATCTGGTACGCGATCGAGTTCGCATACGGCCTGCAATACCAGATCTCACGCTGCTTCGGGGGCAGGGAATCGGGATCCACACGCGCGAACGCATCCTCAGGCTTGGTGCGCGCGCTCACCTCCACCCGCCGCACTGCGCCCGCAACGCCCGCATAGCGCTGCGCCTCCGCAAGCGGCATCAGGATCTCATCCTCGGTCGCATCCCCCGTCGTCACAATCCCCACCACCTCGGCCGTCCGCATCGCCGCACCCCCACTCGCACCCGCACCTGGCGACTGCATCTGAAAGCGATCACCCATCGTCACGCCCATCCGCCCGGCCAGCTTCGCTCCCACCACCACACCTCCGCCATCGGGCGAATCCGCACGCGCACCCGGCCACGCCCCCGCAAGCTTCCACCACGGATGCAGCTCCGGCGCGCCTGTCTTCAACCCGGCGAAGTCATGCGCAAACCACAAACCCAACGCGTTCGCCGCAAACACCGGCTCCCCCGCCCCCCGCGCCACACCCACCTGCACCGGAAGCTCCGGGCTCATCCCCGTAATGTTGTTTGCCCAGAAGATGGTCTTCAGCTTCGCAAGATCGCTTTCTTTCAAATACGCTCCACCCGAAGCCGGCTTCACATCCACCCCGCCAATCTTCACATCCAGCAGGTCCGCCTTCGGATACACCACGATGTTTGCCCCATACACCGCCAGTTCCTTGTGGATACGATCGCCAATCGTCGTCGCCAGCGCAAGCATCGCCGTCACCGCCGTCGTCCCAAGCAGAATCGCAATCCCCGCCAGCAGCTTGCGGCGGCGCTGTCTGCGAAAGCTCTCAATTAGCAGGCGGAAGAACATCAGCGTTCAAACACCGGCGCCAGCCCGCGCAGGTCAGCCGCCTCAATCACCACCTGCCCACCGCCCACGTTCGACTTCAGCGGAATGGGATTGCACCCACCCTTCTGGCCCATCGAAGCCGCATTCAACGGCGAAGCACACATCTTGCACGTAATCCCCTGGTCGCCGATATAGAAGCCCACTGGCCCGCAGATCTGGCACGCATCCGCCACCGACACGATGTTGCCGTCCGGCTTCTTGAACAGCAGAAACCGCACCTCCACGTTGCCTCCCTTGCCATCATCGATATGCACCCCGAAGCGATGCAGCTTGTCGTCGTTGATCTCGGCCGTCGGCAAGGTCACCTGCGAGCCCACCAGCGTCACTGCCGTCGTCGGAGAAAGCGCCGTCGAACTCTTTGCATAAATAAACTGCGCCGTCGAAAGTAAAATAAACAGAAAACTCGTCGCCACCACCGCCGTCATCCACATCTTCTCCCGCCGCTGGGTCCAGGCCGCGCGACGCTTGTCTGCCGGCGGCGCATTCGGGTCCAGCACCACGGGAGCGCGCCGCTTGTACTCCATCAGCATCATCAGCCCGGCAAGCGCTAGCATGGTCACAAAGAAAAACAGATCGTTGCGCACAATCGGCCCTATCAGCCGCATCTCCGCCGTGCTCGAAGGCAGCACCCCGTTTTCGCTCAGCTCATGCAGCCCGCTGACGATCAGCTGAAACGCAACAAAATACAGAATCACCGTAGTGACACGAAAAAATCGCTGCAGGTTGATCTTCACGCTTCCGCGAATAAAAAGTACGCCAAACACCACCGCCACCGCAATGCCGAGCAGCGTGCCGGTAAAGCTCAGCAGCTCGGTCGAGTTCAACGTCACCGCCGACAGGATCAGCACCGTCTCCACGCCCTCACGCAGCACCAGCAGAAACACAAAGAAGAAAAGCCCCACCTTCGAAACGCCTGCCGCACCCGTATACTGCGCAATCTTTTCTTCGATCGAGCCCTTCATGCTGCGCGCCGTCCGGTGCATAAACCAGATCATGCTGATCACGAACACCGCCGCCGCCAGCATCACCCAGCCTTCCACAATGTCGGAGTTGAACTGCGTCCGTGCGACCACCACCGCGACCGCCACACTGGCCGCAATCGCCGACCCGAGCGCCCAGAAAACCGTCTTTTTCAGCTCCGCCCGGCCGATCTTCGACAGGTAGGCAAACACGATCCCGACGATCAGCGAAGCTTCCACGCCTTCCCGGAGCGTGATGATAAATGCCTGCAACATAAGCGTTTCTTCTCTTCCTGGCAAGCCCGAGCCCTCGATCGGATCACAGAAATGTGAGCGCGAAATCCGGGTGTCTGGCAGGGCGGCAAAGCCCCTGTTCCCTCAATCAGTGTATTTCGGACCACTTTGGTCGTCAATCCGCCGGCTTCCAAGAACGACTAGTTAATCCGCCCGAACCCGAGAAAGGTCCGCAGGCCCGATCGGCATCATTCCGTGCACATCGATCCCAGGTCGTTCTGCCAGAAATTCCTCAGTCGCCAAACGCCGCAAGGAAGATCATCAACACCCCCACCGCAAGCAGTCCCAGCGCGCACGCCAAACGCCCCACGACCCCGTACCAGCGCTTTCCCACCACCGACCAGCACAGTTGAATCGCGAACCAGAAGGCCGCCACCGCAATCGCCCCATACAGCACAGAGCCCACATCGATTCGCGCAAGCAGAACAGCCATCAATGATCTACCGGGCCCGGGCGACAGGCTTTTTTTGCTTTGGCATCACCGCAATCGGCTGCTTCGGTCCAACGCCGGATTTTTCATCCATCCATGCATCCAGCAGCGTCTTCTTGAAGCGCCAGCGATTGCCCAGTTTGAACGCAGGAACAAAACCCTCAGACGCATATCGGTACAGCGTGTCGCCGCTGATGCCCAGATATTCCGACGCCTGCCGGATATCCATCACTTCGCGCAACACGGTCTGTACCGATACCGCCATCGTGGTTCTCCTGTGAGCCAGCAACTTTGTTGTATCTGCTTTCAGCACGGCATACAACAAAAATCGCCTCGGGTAACTTAGAGCCAGCCTTGGTTAACTCGAAGCCAACCATAGTTAACTCGGAGCTAACGGCTGCAGGCTCTTCATCACTTCCAGCAGGTCCGGACTTACCGTACGCGTCTTTGCAATCGCATCGGCAATCGGGATATCGGTGATCTGCGTCCCCTTCAGCACCACCAGCCGGCCAAACTTTCCAGCATGCACCATGTCGATCGCGGCCACCCCGTAGCGGGTCGCAAGCATCCTGTCGAAGGCCGTCGGCGTCCCTCCACGCTGCGTGTGGCCCAGGTTCGCACTGCGAGTCTCGTAGCCGGTGCGGCGTTCAATCTCTTCCGCCAGCGCCTGCCCAATCCCGCTCAGCCGTGCATGGCCAAAAGAGTCCACCGTCGTTCCATGCGCCACCTGTCCGGTCGCCGGCATCTTCGCTCCCTCCGCCACCACCACGATGGCGAACTTCTTGCCGCGGTCATGGCGATACTTCAACAGCCGGCACACCTCGTCCAAATCGATCGGAACCTCAGGCACCAGCGTCACGTCCGCGCCGCCCGCAATTCCCGAGGTGATCGCAATCCAACCTGCATCCCGTCCCATCACTTCGCACACGATCACGCGGTTGTGGGCCTCGGCGGTCGAATGCAGACGATCCACCGCTTCGGTCGCAATGCTCACTGCGGTGTCGAAGCCAAAGCACGCATCGGTGCCGTTCAAATCGTTGTCAATGGTCTTCGGTACGCCAACGCATTTCACGCCCCGTTCGCTCAGCGCCAGGCTGATCGACTGCGTATCGTCGCCTCCAAGCGCAATCAGTGCGTCCAGGTGGTGCTTCTTCAACACCTCCACACACTTGTCGAAGCCGCCCTCAATCTTCTTCACATTCGTCCTCGACGATCGCAGGATAGTTCCGCCGCGATGCAAGATTCCGGACGTCGTCTCCAACGTCAAAGGCATCGTCACGTCATCCAGAACGCCGCGCCAACCTTCCATAAAACCCACAAACTCGTCCCCATGATGAAGGATCCCCTTGCGCACCGCGGCGCGAATCACCGCATTCAGTCCAGGACAGTCTCCACCACCGGTCAACATTCCAATGCGCATCCATTTCTCCTTTTAGCAACACCGAAAATCATACCGCAATGCCGGCTCGCGGACGCGCAATGCCGGCTCGTGCACGGTTGACACCCAACACGCACACCCCGCCCATAGAACAGGATCTTGCACTTGCACGTAGCCGGTTCCGTTGTGGGTGGCTGATCGCGCGCGGAGCATCCCCTCTGGATTGTGAAAAAACCTTCCATCAGCAGAGTTTGTGGTTTTATTTCAGCAGGTTAGCTTTTTCCCTCCAACCTGCATCAAACGGATGTCATGATCTACTTTTCTGATTCGCGGGAAACGGCTTCTCGATTTGCTGATTCCATCGAAGAAGTTCGGTACGTCTTGCGATCGAACAACATCGCATTCGGCACGCCGGAAGACTTCATCCCATTCTCCCGCAGCCTCGCCCGCCATCCTCAGCTCTGCGCCGACCTCTCGCTCGTGGTCAAGTCGATCATGTCCAACGAGAACGCCATCTCTCTACGCACCATCCTGACGATCATCGCCGTCGCCAGCGGTGGCTTGGACGTGGCCAGCTCCGATCGCGACATGAGCCGGCCGATCGACCTCCTCATTGATTTCCTCATCCACGTCGGCGGTTGCAGCCAGATCAGCTCCGAACATCCGGACAGCCCCTGTCTCGAAATGGAATCGAGCAGCGAAGAGGACACAGTTGCAGAGTACGAGTACAGCGGAGTTGCGGAGCACAGCGCCCTTTCTGAGCACAGCGGCGTTGCGGAACACAACGACTTTGCGGAGCACAGCAGCTTTAATGAGCAGGGAAGCCCCGAGAGCACTGACCGAGTGTGCAACGATGTAGCAACCGATTCCGTCCGCCCGGATCAGGCAACCGTCAGCGATGCTGAATCTGCCGCGTCAGTAGCCGGACAGGCTTCCTCTTCCTCCGCTCTTCAGGATCCAGCCGACAGGTTCACCGAATCGCTCACCCGGCTCGAACTCAACAACCTGCAGATGAAGCATTACCTCGACTCAATCGATCAACGAATCGGCAGGATGGAGCCCCGTCTCGAGCAGGTTCCCGGGCTTGTAGCGCTTCAGGCGAACTCCCGCCCCACCGAGGAACGCGACACCAAATTCTCCGCGGCGATGGGACGTGCCTTTCCTGAGCAGCAGGAGAGCCTCTCGAAAGAAGACCCGATCTCAACCAGTTCAACAATCGATCCGCCTCAGCCGCAGCAATCGCCAAAACAAGCTGAGCCGCTGAAGCAGTTCGAGCCCGCTGCTCCTTTCGACCCGCTTGCCCAGCCGGAACCGCCTGCAGAGTCCGAGCCGTTCGAACCTTCAGAACAGCCTGAGCAGCCCGAGCACTCTGAGAAGCCATTCGGCCGTCAGGATCATGGCCTTCCCTTGTGGGCAACTCCCGGGCAGCCGCTTTTCTC
>JALYVA010000064.1 GCA_030853485.1 Acidobacteriota bacterium | reverse complement strand
TGCATTACGTCAATTTCCTGATGGCCCACGGTATGGCTCCCTACCGCGACATCATCGACATCAACATGCCGGGCTCCTACTTCATCGAAGGCTGGGCCATGCATATCTTTGGTGGAGGAGACCTCGGCTGGCGCTTCTATGACTTCACACTTCTCGCTATCCTTACAGCCTCCATGATCGTCATCTCACTCCCGTTCGACTGGTTCGCCGGCCTGTGTGCGGGTGTACTGTTCACCTTGATCCACGCCATGGAAGGTCCCAGAAACGCCGGACAGCGTGAACAGGTCATGATCACCCTGATCATGGTCGGTTACGGGCTTCTGTTCTCGGCGATGCGCCGCCAGAAGCCCCTGCTGATGCTCCCCTTCGGCTTCACGCTTGGGTTGGCGGCATCGCTTAAACCGACCGCAGCCCCGTTGGGCCTGGTTCTGTTGCTGATAATCTCCTTGGCACTAAGGAAAAAAGTTGTTTCGACTAAGCCCTACGTGGGCTATGGCCTGCTCGGAATCTTTCTGGCCTCATTGCTCAGTCTGCAGTTCCTCTTCAAGTACCACGTGTTCGGCGATTTTGTTTCTACCGCCAGGGGGCTGATCCCTTACTACGCAAGCGTCGGCAACGCCCCCTTCTGGGCTCTTGTTCGAGATCTCCTCCATCTCAGGACCGCTGTCCCGCTCGTGATCGGGATCGTCTTAGCTTTCTTCAATCGTCAACGGACAGAATGGGAAAATTGGGAACGGCTGGCACTCATCCTTGGCATTCTCTTCGGAGCTTTCTCGTACATCGCGCAAGGCAAACTCTTCGATCACCACGCCTATGCCTTCAAGGCCTTCGTCGCCTTATGGGTCGTCCTCGAGTGCACCAAGGCCATGCGAACCAAAGGCTGGCGCCACATTGCCGGACTGGCGGTCATCGGGTTCGGCATTCTGGTAGTGGCCCCAAAGTACGTTCGGGTGCTGGCCACCGTTGATCCGCTCAGTGAACTACCCGATGCCCTCAAGGCCGATATCGTCCGGCTCGGCGGCTCCACCCTGCAGAACCAGGTGCAATGTCTCGACATGGTAGACGGATGCTTCAGCACGCTCTACCACCTGGGCCTGCTTCCGAATACTACGTTTATGAGCGACTACATGCTGCTTGGTCCGGTCGGCAGTCCTCCGCTCACCCATTATCGTGATCTATTCTGGAACGACATACACAAAAATCCTCCGAAGGTCATCGTTCTTACCAAGATGTGGCTGAGCGAAGGCCAGTCGTTTCAGAAGCTCGACCAGTGGCCCGAGCTGGCAGACTATCTAAACTCGGCATACTCCCTCGATGTCACCCGCTCCTTTCAGGACCGTGGCTACAGGATCTACGTTTTGAAAAACGAAAAGCCGTCGCCCTCACCGCGCTCGAGCCAAACGCCAACGTAGCGCCAGATTCGTCTTCGCATCTCCGAAAACCTGCTGCGGTACCCTGAATCCATGCGGCGTGACCGGCTCTCCTGTCTCCTGATTCCACTAGCTGCGCTCATCGCCATATCGCCACTTCTGCTTCGCGGATGCTCCTGTGGCCACGACTTCGACTTCCACCTCATCAGCTGGATGGAGGCCGCACGTCAGTTCACCTCCGGCAACCTGCATCCCCAATGGGCGTACACACCCGCCTTCAACGCCGGCGAGCCCCGATTCGTCTTCTACCCACCCGCGTCCTGGACACTCGGCGCTATTCTTGGCCTCTTGTTTCCTTGGTCATGGGTGCCGATCCTCTACACCTGGCTCGCCCTCACTGGGAGCGGTTACGCCCTGTACCGCGTCGCGCGGGCCCTCGCCTCACCCTCGACCGCTCTCGTTGCGGCAGTCGTCTACACCGTAAACCCGTACATGCTATTCACCGCTTACGAGCGAACCGCCTACGCCGAACTTCTCGCCGCCGCGTTCATCCCTCTCCTCCTCCATGGCATCCTGCGCCCTCAACTCACGATCCCCAGCATCGCCATTCCGGTTGCTCTGCTCTGGATCACCAACGCACCCGCAGCCGTCATGTCCTGTTACGGCCTCGCACTACTCGCGATAGTCCGCCTCGCCACGACATGGTGGAACTCGTCTTCCGCCATCAACAATCCGCAGGGTACGCCTCAGAATGCATCCACTCTCCCTACGCGATCCGCGCATGCGGCATCAATATCCGCGCGTTACTTTCGGCTTCGTCAGGGATCGCGTCACGGCGCCACCGCCCTCGTTCAATCGTCCTTGCCACTCCAACCGCTGCTGCAAGAGGCCCGCACCATCCTGGCCGGAACTTCTCTCGGTCTTGGTCTAGCCGCTTTCTATGTTTTGCCCGCCGCGTTCGAGCGCCGCTTCGTCCAGATTGGACTCGCCCTGGTCCCCGGCATGCGTATCGAAGATAACTTCCTCTTCCACCACACTGGCGACCTGGACCACGATGCCGTCCTCCACACAGCCTCTCTCATAGCCGCACTGCTGATCGTCGCTACCATATCGGCGTTGGCCGCCGCTCGACGAGTGCAGAAAAAAAGTGGCTCATACAAAGCTCCGCAGCCTGAAACCCCCTATCTGGGTCCTGGGACGCGACCTTCATCGAAATCCGGGCACCCGGACGAGCGCATTCACATTCGCAGTGAGCAAGCGCAGCATTCCTTCAGCCCAGAAACCTCTCCTCTCACACCTGCTCCCCTAACCAAGCACCTGCCGTTCACTCCGTTTTCGATCGTCAACGCTCTCGCGGTCCTTACCGCGGCAATTGCGATCCTGCTCACACCGATCACCGCTTTTCTCTGGCGCCACATCCCTGAACTTGCCTTCCTGCAATTCCCCTGGCGCCTCCTCGCCATCCTCGCTGCCGTCCTCTCCCTGTCGATAGGGCTGGCCCTCACCAGGCTTCCGCGACGACCAGCCCTCACAGCAGCTCTCGCCATTTCCATCGCGACCTGCCTCACCTGGCCTGCCTACATTGCCTTCCACCAGCCATGCGATCAGGAAGACAGCGTCTCCTCCCGCATTGCGCTCTTCCACTCCCCGCAAGGCATCGAACCTACCGACGAGTACACCCCGATCACAGCCGACAACGACTCCCTTGCTCAGAACAATCCTCCTTGGTGGCTCTCCCCCAACCCCAATGCCAAAGCTGGAGTGGGTGCCCCGGCCGGACCTGCCCCTACCCTGCTTACCTTCAACTCACCCGCAGCTCAAACCCTCATCCTCAATCTTCGCGACTATCCCTCCTGGCGCGTCACCCTCAATCAGAGCCTGATCTCGAACAGGCAACAGCGGGACGACGGTCTCATCGCCCTCGCCATTCCCGCCGGCTCATCCACCGTCCGCATCGCCTACACCCGGACGTTCGACCGGACCCTGGGCGACATCATCACCATAACCTCGCTGCTCGCTCTCGCGACCGCATACAAAACGGGCAGGCGACGCAGACACTAGCGGCAAGCATTTGATTCCCTGCTGCTATTCCCTGGGGTGCATTTACTATGGCTACTAGATGCATCCGAATGTAAAAACCCTGCTACGTACCGGCGCTGAGCTCACCGACTCCGCCCTCGAACATCTCCTGCCTGCGCCCGACACCCTGCCTCACTCCATTCACCGCGCCATGCGTCACAGCATCTTCGCCGGGGGCAAACGCCTGCGTCCCATTCTCTGCATGGAAGCCGCAAAGATGCTCTCCGGCGGCGAGCTCATACCCCAAGGCGCAGCCGACCTGGGCGCTGCGCTCGAGATGCTTCACACCTATTCCCTCATTCACGACGATCTTCCCGCCCTCGACAACGACGACCTGCGCCGCGGCCAGCCCACCTGCCATGTCCTCTTTGGCGAGGCCACCGCAATCCTTGCCGGCGACGCTCTTCAGGCTCTCGCTTTCCAGACCATCGCGGAGCTTCCCACCCCACCGGCCACGACCGTTGCCATACTCCGGGAAGTCTCCCGCGCGGTAGGCACCGGGGTAGGCCGGGTCGGCGATTTTGAAACGAAGCTCCCGCCCGGCATGATCGGCGGCCAGGTCATGGACATCGAATCCGAAGGAGTCACTCCCACCGCCCCTCTTGTCGAAGCGATTCACCGCGCCAAGACTGGAGCCCTCATCACCACCAGCATCGTCTCCGGCGGTCTGTACGGCCTCGCCCTCACCTCCCACAACACCCCGACTCACCCGCCACCCGGGGGCAGTTCCGTCGGACAAAAAGCTCACATAAACGAGATCGGCCAAGCGGTTTTGGAAAGACACGCTGGAACCGAAGATATGATCGCGCGCCTTCGCACATTCGGCGAAAAAGCCGGCTTGGCCTTTCAGATCGTGGACGACGTCCTCGACGTGACACAAAGCTCAGAACAACTCGGAAAGACTGCCGGCAAGGACACCGCCACCACCAAAGCCACCTGGCCCGCAGTCATCGGCGTCGAGCGATCGTTACACGCCGCGCAAGATCTCATCTCTGACGCCTTCGCCGCGCTCGCACCCTTCGGTGATGCCGCCACCCCTCTCAAATCCCTTGCCCAGTATCTCGTCGAACGCAAAAATTAGTACAGGCGAAAGCCTGGTTTGCGGTGCGAGTTGGAACAAGCTTCCACGCTTCCGGAGAACTCGGATTGCAAGTCTAAGGAACGCGCGTATGCATTCATCCAACTCGAAATTTTCCGCAATAGTACCCTACCTCTTACTGCTGCTCGCAACAGGGGCGTCATTCGGACAGGCCAAACCACCGCGGCACCCCGAGAACTACGATCCGGCAGCACGCGCCACAGTGTTGCACGATGCCAATGTGTATGTCGCCGCAGATGCCGACTCCCAAAAAATTTCGCTCGTCACACCCGGTCACGAGCTCGTCATTGTCGAGCACAATGGGCCCTGGGTGAAGGTTTTCGCTAACACCGATGTGAACGACAGCGCGGACGAAGATGATCGCAACAAGCCGGAGTTCGGCGACGATGCGAATGTAACTCCAGCTTCCGGTTGGATTCGCGACAAGGGAGTTATCGGCCCCGCGACCACCGGCGGCGACCTCATCTTATTCGGCAGTGCGGCCAACTTCGAAGACGAAGCCACGCAGGCCCACGCGCGCAAGGGAGCGGCGGGGTCGGCTCAACTGCTGTACCAGCGCGTAGCCGAGTATTTCCCGGATTCTTCCTTGTCCGCGCAGGCTGCGTGGCGTTCGGCGGACATCCGCTGGCAGCTGGACAAGCTCGACATCAGCACGCTTCCCAGCGCAAAGGAGCAGGAGGCATATTTACGTCCGCAGATTTATGACGGTGCGTTGAAGAAGGTAATCAAGTTGTATCCAGGCAGCCAATATGCGGCCATGGCAGCCTACGATCTCCTGGATAACAAGCTCTGCGGCGACTGGCAGGGTTTACCGAAGTGCCCAGAGATGGAGACCGGGCTCTATCAGAAATATGCGCAGCAATTTCCGGAAGGACCAAAAGCTGCGGAGGCGCTCTACAACGCCGTCTACCGCCAGGGCGTAGTGGTTACCATGTATGCCTTGCAGGAGGATCACAAGCGAGCCGATCAGGCAGCCAAACGGACGCAGGAGATAACCGCAGAGTTGAAGCAGCGTTATCCGAAGTCGGACTATACGGCGCGGGCTGCGAGTGTTGCCTTTCGCGTAGCGCAGGGTATTCCGGTCTACGGAAGCGACCGCGACTAGAACGGTGCCGTGCGGGCGCAAACCCGGGCATTGGATACTGTGCAGCTCGAAAGGCCACTTCGCCACGACCGTTAACCGCGAACTCACATCGACCCTTTAGGATAGAGAAATGCCGATCTTCAAAGTCATCCTTCTTGCCATCGTGCAGGGATTAGCCGAGTTACTGCCCGTCTCCAGTTCTGCACATGTGGTTGTAGCTGAAAAGCTGATGGGACTCGACCCCTCCTCTCCGCAGATGACCCTGCTGCTGGTCATGCTGCATACGGGAACCATGTTTGCCGTCATCGTTTATTTCTGGAATCAGTGGAAAAAAACCTTTTTCTCGAGCAGCGACGCCTTCAAGCGATTTGCGGTGCGGCTGATCTGGGCAACGCTGCTCACCGGCATCATCGGCGAAGCGATCATCAAGCTGATCGAAAAGACTGCCTTCAAAGGTTTGCCGAAGGGCGAGATCGAACTGCTCTTTGGAAGGCTCGATTTGGTCGCTCCAGCACTTGCAGCGGTTGGCCTGCTGATCCTGTATGCCGGCCTGATGGAGAAACGGCGCTTGGGAACGCAAGCCCAGGTGTACGGCGATAGCGTAACCATGCGGCAGGCCGGGTGGATCGGCGCGATCCAGGGACTCTGCTTGCCGTTCCGCGGGTTTTCCCGGTCCGGAGCCACGATCTCAACGGGCATGCTCGCGGGGTCGAGCAAGGAACGCGCAGAACGATTCAGCTTTGCGCTCGCAGTAGTGTTGACTCCTCCGGCCATTGCGCGCGAAGTGATGCGGCTCCTGAAGGCGTCGCATGCGGCCACGGCGGCTGGAAATCCAATCGATCTGCATGGCAGCGTGGTAGCGGGGTTGCTCGGCGCTGTGTTCTCGTTCTTGGCTGGGCTACTGGCCTTGCGGTGGCTCAGCAGTTGGCTTGAAGAGGGGCGCTGGTACCTGTTCGGCGTCTATTGTTTGGTTGCGTCGGTGGTAGTATTCGGCCTGTTTCGTGCCGGCTATTAAGAGGCCGAAAACGAGGGGCGCGTGTAAAGCCATGCCCAGTAGATGAGCGGAAGCTGCAGCGGAATCCTGAGCCACTGCGCCCAACTCTGACCCATAATGCCAGGCATCGGAACATGCGCGACGGCCATATATATGTTCGCGGGAAGCACCGCAATGAGAAGCGCGACAAGACCCCATGCAGCGGCTCGGCGAGTCGCGGGAATGAGCAGCCCTGCACCGCCGGCTATTTCGGCCGCTCCGCTGAGGTAAATCAAAATCAGTGGAGCGGGAAGAAGCGGGGGCATTATCTTGAGGTAAAGCCGGGAAAACAGGAAATGGAGCGCGCCGGCCACAAGGAATAAGACAGCAAAGAGAGTGCGTACCACCATGGCGCTTTTATCCAAAGATGCGGTCGATGCATAGGAAAAGGGCGACCGTCTGTGGCGGTCGCCCAAAATTTCCTCTTCATGACGCTGTATATAGCTATTTGGACGCGAGCGCGTCGCGATGGTTGCGAACAAAGTCGTGAGAACGGAGGATATGCGCCTGCTGCTCCGCGATAAGCTGGCGCACCGGCAGGGGCAGCTCCTGACTGAGAACATCGGCGTACGCCTTCTTGGCTTCGTCTTCTCCCTGTTCTGCCGTTTCGAGCAGCGTGTGGTCTCCGCCGCCGAGCTTTGCCTTGAGATCCCCCCAGACGCGATGTAACGCGCCAGCGGTGGTGCCAGATTCCTTGATGTCGTGAACGCCGTTCTGGTGCAACACCTCTTCCAGATCGCCTCGGAAGCTCGCACGTTTGAGTGACTCTGCCAGGGCATACCGCTTCAAGGTTTCATCCTTGAAGTGTTCCCCGACGTCCGCAAAACCTTTCTGGCTATCGAGGAGCGTGCTGATAAGCGAGTTGAGTGCGCGTTCCATTTCGTGCTGCTTACCTGAATCTGTGGGCATTCTTGAGACCTCGATCATGTTGTAGCTTCGTGGTGCGGTTGGAGCAGGGTCCGCCGGCTAGACGCGATTCTCCTTTGCCAGCGGCAAGCAGGAGAAATCGCGAAAATCCCGCGCCCCTGCCAACCGTTTCTAAGGTCCGCCGGGAAGATTTCGCCCGGCGGCGGATGATATGGAGAAGTAGATGCCGAGAATGCCTGTGGGTTTGCATTCGGGTACCCCACGTGGATGTTTCTTTGTTTCTCAGAGCGAACGAAGCAGCCGGAGAGATAATCGAAGGTGCTCTGGTGGTTCGCGGACTCTATTTAAAACCATGACTGGCACACTGGTAGCTAACGGCATGCCAGGCCGTGTCGGTCCGTGCGTCCTCTTAGGAAGGCTCGCCATGAAACCTCTGAGACTTGTCTCCACGCCAACACGGTATCGCCGCCTGAACGAAATCCTCGGGATGATCGTGATGGTTGGGGCGGGGTTGCTTCTGCTGGCTCTCGCGAGCTACACAGCCACCGACCCGTCGTTCAACACGGTAGGCCGCTATGTGTCGGGACGGCCAGCACACAATTGGACCGGAATGATTGGCGCGTATGTTGCCGATGGGATCCTGCAAGTGATCGGGGTCGCGGCGTTCTTGCTGCCGCTGATCATTGGACGACTTGGAGCGTGCTGGATGCGGTCCCGGCCGGCAGGTTCTCCCTTGGCAAAAACGGTTGGGCTGTTGATGTGGGTTGTGTTTGCGCCGGCGGCAATTGCGCTGCTCCCGGGGGAGAGGCTGTGGCGTCATTCGTTGCCCATCGAAGGCACCACCGGCAGACTGCTCGCTGACGTGCTGGTGCAATATCTGAATCTTCCCGGCGCGGCGATCGTACTATCGCTCATGGTGGCGGTGTCGCTCTATCTAGCTACCACGTTTACATTCAATACGGCGCGGGAGTGGGCCACGGTCCGCTTCGGCTTTGTGCAGCGACTCTGGAACTGGTGGGTGCAGCGGAAGATGCGGCGGGCCGGCGCCTACGCCATCCAGCCTTCGTACGGCAGCAAGCGCGAGCAGGCCGAGGCAAACGCACAGCGTGCGCGCGCCTTTCGAGACCAAGCCGAACGCAAGCGCACCGAACCGGAGAGCACGACATTGCTCAGTGGCCTGTTCGGTTGGCTCAGCCGGAAAAAGCGAATCGAGCCGATATCGGTTGCGCCGGAGGAGATTGCATCTGCGGGGCAGCAGAGTTCCATCTTCCAAGCTATGCCGCGAACGCTTGTCGATGCGCCACCCGGAACCGCGTTCGGTACGGCTGCTGCGGCCGTCGCGCCGTTTGCCGAAGTCCTGGCAAAAGCCGCCGCTCCGGTGCATGCCGTGGATGACGAATCCAACTTCGCTGACGGCTCCCGGCTACACGCGGGGAATCGCACCGAAGAGCTCGCCCCGATGAAAACTTCTGCTACAGCACGCGTGCTGAAGCAGCTCTTCGACGAGCCAAAGGCTGCGCAGGCAGGTAAGGTCCCGCTGCCCACTCTGCCGGAGGCGATCTCGTTCGGCAAACGCGCAGATGCGGATATCAAGCCAGTCACCATCGTTCCCAAGAGCGTGCGCGGATACAAGCTGCCCCCTTCGTCGCTGTTGTACCGCAGTGAGGAGCACGCGGTCGTACGCGAGGATGCCTTGCGGGAAGAAGCCCGCATTCTGGTCGAGAAGTCGGCGGAATTCGGCGTCGCTGGGCAGGTGACCCAAATCAATCCCGGGCCCGTCGTGACGACGTTCGAATTCAAGCCCGAGGCCGGCGTAAAAGTGGCGCGGATTACCGGTCTCGCGGACGACCTCTGCCTCGCCATGGCCGCGGAGTCCATTCTGATAGAGCGCATGCCGGGCAAAAGTACCGTCGGCATCCAGGTGCCGAACAGCGAACGCGAGACAATCTGGCTGCGGGACGTCGTCGAGTGCGAGAGCTTCGCACAATCGAAGTCACGGCTGGCCATCGCGCTGGGCAAAGATATCAATGGACGGATTGTCACTGCCGATCTGGCGAGCATGCCGCACGTGCTGATCGCAGGCTCTACCGGTTCCGGCAAATCGGTTGCGATCAACGCAATGATCATGAGCGTGCTCTTCAAGTCCACGCCAGAGCAGGTGCGAATGATCCTGGTCGATCCCAAGCGCGTGGAACTGGGGATGTATGAAGGCATCCCTCATCTGTTTACGCCCATCATCACGGAAGCGAAGCTTGCGGCAAATGCACTGCGTAACGCCGTACGCGAGATGGAACGGCGCCTGAAGCTGCTCGCTGCCAACCACGTGCGCAACATCGACCAGTTCAACAAGCTGTTCGACCACGGAAGCGAGTACTTGTTCGAAGACGTAAACCAGGAGCCGCTGCCGTACATCATCATCATCATCGACGAGCTTGCCGATTTGATGATGCTGGACCGGTCAAACGTGGAAGAGTCGATCACGCGCTTGGCGCAGATGGCCCGAGCGGTGGGCATTCACCTCGTTCTTGCGACGCAGCGACCTTCCGTGGATGTGATCACGGGACTGATCAAGGCCAACGTTCCCACGCGTATGAGTTTCCGCCTCGCGACCAAGGTGGATTCGCGCACCATCATCGATTCGAACGGTGCCGAAAGCCTCCTGGGTCGCGGCGATATGCTCTATCTGCCGCCAGGAACGAGCCGCGTGCAGCGAGTACATGCCCCCTTCGTAACAGAAAAAGAGATCTCTGCAGTGACTGCGTTCTGGAAGGCGCAGGGCGAGGCTGAGTACGTGCATGGCTTCCTCGAAGGTCCAAAGGAAGACGCAGGCAAGGAGAATGATGGCGGCGCAGACGGGGAGGATAACAACGACCCGATGTACGACGATGCGGTGCGGCTGGTCTTCGAGTTCGGTAAGGCCAGCACATCCCTGCTGCAACGACGCCTGCGGATCGGTTATGGGCGGGCGGCTCACCTGATCGACATGATGTACAACGACGGTCTCGTGGGGCCGGCGGACGGCTCCAAGCCGAGGGAAATTCTGAAGTCGCCGAACTGGATCAATGAGGTCGATGCGGCAATCCGGTGAGACCTGCGCATCCAGCAATTCCGCAACCGCAACAATAACCCGCTCACACGCCAGATGCCTACCTCCGCCACAACACGGGGGCCCGATATCCCGATTCCGAGATGTAGGCACCGTCCGCAACAAACCGGGTGCCCCATATCTCGATCCTGAGGTGTGGGCATCGTCCGAAGGACGACCGCTCTCCTCGCCCACTCATCACCCGCTATCCCAATTCACCTGAGCCAGCGCGCCTCCCTCTACTTCGCCAACTCCCCGCCTCGCCGCAAACGCCCCTGCCTCGGAACCCCCCAGCTCCCGGCCCGCGAACAATCACTGCAACCGCAGATTGTTCCCTGCGCTTCGGATGACAACAAAAAAGTGACACACTACAGCCTTGTGGCACTAACGAGACTGGAAAGCTGAAGCAACGTTGGCATGACCGTCAACTTTTGCGGAGCAGGCGCATAACCTCGAGCCCATCTGACCTCCGCGTCAAAAACACGCAGGTAGAGGCCGTCCGGCAGGACACCTTCTTCTTTCATCACGCACGAATGAAAGCTCCGTATACTTTCGGCATGAACAAAGTAATCGGCGGGATGCGAGCGGCGATTGTAGTGGCTTTGCTTCCTGTCATGCTGGTACAACAGAGTGCGGCGTGGGGCAGAGAAGGACATGCGATGATCAACCGGCTTGCCGCAGAGACGTTGCCGGACGATGTGCCCAAATTTCTGCGAACGCATGAGGCCGTGGAGGCCATGGCCTACTACGGGCCGGAGCCGGATCGTTGGAAGTCGTCCGCCGAACCGGAGCTGAATGCGGCGCAGTCTCCCGACCACTTTATCGACATGGAATATGCGAATCTCGTCGGAGATCTGCCGCGAAGACGGTACGACTTCGTGCGCGCTCTGGCCTATGCGCAGAAGACGCACCCCGGCCTGGCGCTTTCGCCCGAGAAGGTGGGAATGCTTCCCTATCAGGCCACAGAGGTGTGGCAGCGGCTGAAGAGCGCTATGCGGGATTATCGCGCGCTCAAAGATGAGCATAAGAATACCCGGGCGGTGGAGTGCGAAATTGTGTTTCTTGCAGGATGGCTGGGACACTATGTTGCGGATGGGTCGCAGCCTCTGCATACGACGATCCAGTACAACGGCTGGACCGGGGAGAACCCAAGTGGATATACAACCGAGCACAAGATCCATGCCGAGTTCGAGTCGGCGTTTGTGTCCGCGAACATAAAACCGGCGGAGGTGAAACCCTTGATCGTAGGCCCGCCGGTGGTGTTGGATGACGTCTTCGTGGACTTCAAGGCGTATCTGCGGCACACGAACACTCTGGTCGAGAAGACCTATCAGCTGGAAAAGACAGGCGGGTTTGCAGGCGCTGGCACACCCGAGGGCAAAGCATTCGCGGAGGAGCGCCTTGCGGCTGGGGCGACGGAACTACGAAACATGATCTACACCGCATGGGTGAAGAGCGCCGAGCCACTGGCGCAGTATCACGGACCGGAGTAGTGTGTCCGCTTGGAACCGCCTGCTAAGCGCGTCCCCTGCGTCATCGCAGTATCCTTTACAATCGAAGAGGCGCGGCTTTCACCCGCGAGGAAAAGGGAGAGACCTATGTATCCAGAGATTATGGTGATTCCAATGCGTGAGGAGTTGACGCGCGCAGGCTTGAGCGAGGCTCGCAGCGCGGAGGATGTCGACAAGGCCATCGCGCAACCAGGAACGACGATGGTCGTCGTGAACTCCATCTGCGGATGCGCGGCCGGCAAGATGCGCCCCGGAGTTCGTCTCGCCATGCAGCATGCGGTCAAACCGGAGCACGCGGTAACCGTCTTTGCGGGGCAGGACCGAGAGGCCACCGAGAAGGCCCGGGGTTACTTCGGTGGGCATCCGCCGACATCGCCCGCCATTGCAATCCTCCGCGATGGGCAGTTGGTCTACCTGATGCAGCGTTCGGCCATCGAGACTTCGACGGCTCCGGCGATTGCGCAGGAGCTGACGCGAGCCTTCGACACATACTGCACGCCGACGATCGCCTAAATCTAGAACAAACCGACACACCAGCCGGAGCTCTCCGCCACCCGCGGGGCACTCCGGCTTTCTTTTTTCAAACAAAGGCTCAACTAAGGGCGCCCGGCTGTCGATGAAGAAGGTTAGATATGTCGTCGCAGACCTCTTCTTCCGAAAACGTCGCTTACTCCCGACCGGACAGGCTTCCCGCGGCCTCTGTAGAAAACGCAGAGTCGAGCATACAGGGGAACTCCGCGGCGATGCGCCGGCTGCTCCTGCAGGTGCAACGGATCGGGCCTTATTTCCGCACGGTGCTGCTGCGTGGAGAGCCCGGCACCGAGAAAGAACAGGTAGCGCGAAGGCTGCATCATCTGAGCCAGGCTTCGGCCGGGCAATTTGTGATGTGTCATGCGGCCACGCTTGAGGATGCCCTGCCGAACACGTCGCCGGGCGATGCTCTGGAATGGCTGATCGGCATGGCTCGCGGCGGAACGCTTCTGCTGGACGGCGTGGAAGAGCTGCCGGTGGATGCACAGGCGAAGATGTTGCGGATTTTGCGACGGCATGAGTTCGCCGAGAGCGGCGGCACGGCCCCGCCTAGACCAGCAGTGCGCGTGATCGCATCGACCACGGAGGAGCTCCGAGTGCTCGCGTGCGCGGGACGATTTGGGCTCGAACTCTATCAAAGGTTGGCCACCGTCGAAATCGTAATTTCTCCACTGCGGGAACGGACGGAGGACCTCCCAGCGCTGGTGGGGCGGTTGCTCGAGCGGCTTGGCAAAGCCGGGGGAGAGGACACAGTCGCGAGCGGAATCTCGGAGCAGGCAATGCAGCGTCTGGTCCGCTACGGCTGGCCAGGCAATGCCGTCGAAATGGAAAACGTGCTCCGGGGTGCGATGCTGCAGGCCGACGGCGGCATCGTTGGGCTGCACCACCTGCCCGCACTGGAAGAGAACGCATTCAACTTGGCGAACACTGCGGCCGAAAGCGTTCGACTGCAGGACGTAGTGGAGCGCCACGTCCTCCGTATCCTCAAAGATTGCGGAGGCAACAAGGTGCGCGCGGCCGAGAAACTGGGGATCAGCCGCTCGACGCTCTACCGGATGCTGGAAGCCGGAGCCGTGGCTTGAGGGGCATGAGCGATGGCAACCAAACCTGGTGTGATAATCATTCACCCTTCGCAGCGCCAGCGATGGCAAGATACGAAGCAAGGTGGAGTCAAGCAAGAACAAAAGCACATCCGCCTGAAGAGAAAATCGGAAACACCAGAAGCACCAAATCGGCCGAAACTTCGAAACCGGCTTGACAAGGATTTCCCCTGTGGAAAACTTTTGCACATGGCGGGGCCTCGCTGTTGTTTTGAGCGGTTACGGTGCTTCGGGGAGGTGTGGTGGTCCCGCTTCGGGGACGACGAGGGGTAGAGCGAAGGCAGCGTCAGGGGTGCCCGAAGCGGGGGATGGAGTTAGTTGGCATCTTCGTCTTTTTTGGCTGCCGGGATGGGTTCGGGTTTGGTGAGGGGTTTGGTGATGTCGTCGAGGTATGCGGGCGTGTTTTCGGTCCGGACCAGGTGGGGGTAGCGCTCGCCGTCGTGGTAGTCGAGATTGATGGTGGAAACGAGAGTTTCTGCCTGGACGATGAAGTGGATGGGGTCGGACGTGCCTTTCCCTTCCTTGATGGCGGCCTTGAGTGTGTCGCCCGAGAACACCTGCCCATTGACGGCGACGATTTTCTGGCCTGGGGCAAACTTCGCCTTGTCTGCGGGACCTCCCAGGCGGACATCGAGGATTTCGCCCTGCTGGTTGACGCGAAGTCCGATGGAGTACCAGACGTCGATTCCGCCGCGCCGGGAGCTGGTGGCGGCGAAGGTGCGTTCGGACTTGCTGGGCTTGTCGGTGAAGGCGAGCTTGTAGCCTCCGCGTTCGATGCCGGTGAGGTCGGCATGGGGGTTGATGTTGTCGATGCGGTCGTGAATGAAGGCGGCCCAGTCGTAGGGCAATACCTGGTTGAGATCGGCGATGAGTTCGTCGCGGTTATAGGTGACGATGAGCGGGCCGGTGTTGCCGCCTTTGCCAAGGAAGATGTGCAGAAAGTCGGTAAGTGATTTTTTGTTGTTGGTCTTCTGCCGGATCAGGGTATCGGCGTCGAGCCAGAAGAGTTCGCCTTCCTGGTAATAGTCCTGACCGCGGCGCCAGTTGGCCCAGGCGGGATCGTTTCCGCGGAGGACGCTGGCAGAGATGGCGGTGTCTTCGGTAGGACGCCAGATGCGTCCGGATTTGTATTCGAGCTGCGCGGCGGAAAGGGCGAGCACGTCGCGATACTGCTCCTGCGAACGCAGGCCGGAGCGGGCGGCGAGGACGTTGCCGAGGTACTGGGTCATGCCCTCGTACACCCAAAGCAGAGAGCCCTGCTGCATCTTTTCGAAGTTGTCCTGATAGAGGTTGTAGGGGCGGCGATACTTGCCGTTCCAGGAATGGGTGAACTCGTGCGAGAGGAGGTCGGCTTCGGCGAGCTGGTGGGCATCGTCGGCGAAGCCTTTTTCTCCGACGCCGTTGTCGGAGGACTGGCCGTGCTCGAGACCTTCACCGCCGGCGTACTCGGACAAGGTGAGGAGGAAATGGTAGGCGTGGTAGTGGCGCGAGTTGTATGCCGCTCCGGTTTCGCGGACGAGGTTGCCGACTTCGATGAGAACCGAGGGGCGAAGATTGGCGTCTTCGGCATTGTCGGCAACGACGTCGAGGTAGTGCTTCGGGGTGACCTCGGGGGCGAGGGCGAACTCGTGGAAGTACTGGCCGGTGATGAGGGGGGAATCCTGGAGCTGCTCGACGGTGGTGGGGGCGTAGCGGGTGAGGCCGCCGTGCGGATGCTGCGGGTCGTAGCCGTCGGTGGGGGTGAGCGCGGTGCCGATGCCCCAGCCGGCGGGGACCTTGACCGAGGGCTGGATGGGGATGTTGGCGACGGGCGTGTTGGCGGGATAGAGCAGAAGCTTCTCCCATTCCAGTACGGCCATCTTCTGGGTGACGCGCTCGATGACGATGCAGTCGAGATGCGCATGGAGGGTGGTGACGCCGGCGGGTACGGTGACGTGGAACTGGTACAGGTCTGCGTCGTCGCGCCGCCAGGGCAGGACGGACTTCTCGCCACCTGGACCGTTGGCGGTGAAGACTACGCCGGTGATGTCGTCGACGGGGCCGGTCGGGCGGTGGTTGCCGGGAATCCACTCGGGAGTGGTGAGGGCGACGGGACCGGGAACGACGGGAATATCGATCTCCGCATGGTAGAGCTTGCGGGGTGCGTCGGTGAGATCGGCGGTGATCTGGATGGGAGCTTGCTGGGCGTGAAGGGAGAGAGCGGAGAGGGCAAGCAGAACGAGGGACAGAAGGGCCGGGCGGGTGGACATGAGCGGGACGGGTTCCTCTCGAATAGTGAAGAATTCGATACTATCAGGGGCCTCGATGGCAGGTGCCGGGTGCAGAGGGCGTGAGGGGGACGGGTAGAAGCGGCTGGATGGGAGCGGTGCTTTGAGTTCGGGTGTGACGAGGGCCTGAAGAGACGCTGGGGTTATCGGTCTGGCGTTCGGGTCTGGGTTGCGGTTTGCGTTATTCTTAGAGGAGACATACGAAGCACTTCAGCGCATGAGAACGCAGCCGCTTGAAACCGATCTTTTCGTGTCATCCTTTTAGCCCAGGCGAAGGATTGCTGTAGCGCGCATGTTCCCGCGTGGAATCGCCCCAGCAGGAAGGCAATACCTTGAGTAGCCCAAGCATCCCCACGGCCGATCAGCTCGCCGCCGCCCGTCTCGCCCATTGGCATCAGAACGCCGACCCTATCCAGACGATTAACATGCTTCGCGACTGGCTTAACATGGCGGGCCTGGTCCTTTTTACTCCGCGTGCCGGACAGCTTCCTGCACCTGCGCCGTCGTTTGTGGAAGCGGTGCTGGGTGTGCCGAACGCGGCGCCTACGATGGCCGATACGGACCAGACCCGAAGCCTTCTGACACGTTTGCTTCTCGATGGGGGAGCTGTTCCGCTGAACCTGCTTGGGTCGCCTGCGGGGATGGGAAGCGAGACGCCGGATTTCCTGGTTTCGCCGCTGGCGTTTCCTTACCTCTTTACGTTGCGCGGGGATAAGGCCTGGAAGCAGCCTCCGGCGACCTCTGGTGCAAACAAGGTTTCGCCGCTGGCGCTGAACGCGTACACGCTGCTGACAGAGTATGCGAAGGACCATGCTGCAGGAATGAGTGCGTACGACTTGACGACGCAACTTGGCAAAGAGGTGACGGAGACGGCTGTGCTTCGCGCGCTGACGGAACTTTGGCAACACCTGCGCGTGCTTCCTGTGCCGCAGCTGGATGGTGCCGCTACGGTGTGGGAGCTGACGACGGCGCGGTTTACCAAGCAGATGAAGACGGGAGCCAATGCGGGGCAGCCGACTGCGCTTTCGGCGCTGATCTCGCTGTATCTTGGGCAGGCGATTGTGGCTTCTGAAGAAGAGATTGAAACGTTCCTGTCGCCGGTTGCTTCGCGTTCGCGCATCCGGGATGTGGTGCATGCGTTGACTTCGGCGCGCCAGCTGCAAACGATTGCGGTGGAAGGGCGCACGGTGCTTCACGTGGAGGACGCACTGCCTGCGTTCCTGGGGACTGAAGCCGCTGCGGTTGAGGAGAGCGGCACGGCGGAGGTGGCGGAGGGCTCGGATGCGGTCGGGGACGGCGCTCGGATTACGAAGTTTATTCCGAAGCCGCAAAAGACCGGCACGGGATTTGTGACGAAGCCAGGCCGCTCCCCGGGCGGAGGGGCGGGGGCACGGGAGCGGCGGCCGTTCACGCGTGAATCGAATCGCGCCGATCGGCCGAGCTTCAGCAAGCCATGGGAAGAAGAGAAGGCGGACCGGTTGGATGCGGCGCGGATGCCTTCCCGACCTGCGGACGGCGGCGATGCGGACAACGCGGAAGCACCGGCGCGCGGTGAGGAGCGGAAGAGCGGCTACGAAGGCAGACCGGCGGGCGAAGGGACGCGGGGATTTGGTGGGAAGCCTGGGTTTGGCTCGAAGCCAGGGTTTGGTGCGAAGCCTTCGTTTGGTGGGAAGCCTTCGTTTGGTGCGCGCAGTGGCTTCGGCAGCAAGCCGCGCTCTGGGGGCGATCGGCCTGAGTTTGGTCGCGCTCGTGAGTCGAGTGAGGCCCGGCCGCCACGTCGTGAGTTCACGCCGCGTGGGGATGCGCAGCAGGGCAATGATGGTGGAGAGCGTCCCCGCAAGACGTTCAGCAAGCCGGGTACCTTCGGGCGCAAACGGGAAGGCTTTGCCGGGAAGCCGAGCTTTAGCCGGGATGGTGATGCGCGTCCTCCGCGTCGGGATGGTGATGCGCGTCCTCCGCGTCGCGATAATGATGCGCGTCCGCCGCGACGGGACTTTGGCGACTCTCGTCCTCCGCGCCGGGAGTTTACTCCACGGCCGGATCGGGAGCAGGGAGACAGCCGCGCACCCCGTCGCACGTTTGGCGACCGGCCTGACAAGCCGTCGTTTGGTGGGGGGCGCCAGGGTGGCAGCTTCTCGGCTCGACCGCCGCGCAAGTTCGAGGGTGGGGCAGAATCTGCGCGGCCGGGTGGGAAGCCTGGCTTCTCCCGCGACCGAGAGGAACGTGCACCGCGGGCCGGGGGCTTCAGCGGAGGTCGTGCGGAAGGCAGATCTGAAGGGCGTGGGGGACGGCCGAGCGGACCACCTTTCCGGAAATTCGACGCTCCCCGGACGCCGCGTGCTTCTTACTCGGAACGGCCGCCTCGTCCGGAAGGCTCGGGGGAATTTGCGCCAAGGCCGTCTGGCTACATGGGCAAGCCCGGTGGGTCCGGGGTCAAGAAGCCGTTCGGCAAATCGGCGGGTGGATATGCGGGTAAAGCTTCCGGGGGGAGCTTCGCGGGCAAGTCCGGCAGCAGCTTCGGAGGCAAGAAGCCGTACGGTGCGTCCTCTGGAGCACGAGCGGGAGGGGCGCCAGGTAAGCCGGCCAGTACGTTCGACAAATTCAAAGGCAACAAGAAGCCGTTCGGCAATCGTCCGCCGGCGCGCAAGTTCAAACGTAAGGAAGAGGAGTGAGGGGAATGACGCCCAGGCCCCATTCCGGCTCTCACCCTGATGTCGAATCCGGCTCGCAGCCCGGGGCCCACATCGCTGAAGTTCATCGGCCTGCGGAGAATGCGAAGCGGCAGCGCCCTGTGATTGCGATTGATGGGCCGGCGGGCGCGGGGAAGAGCACCCTGGCTGCTCATCTGGCTCGCCGCTTCGGGTTTCTGAATCTGGAGACGGGTGCGATGTATCGTGCGCTTGCGCTCAAGGCGATTGAGAACGACTACGCTTTCGAAGAAGAAGAGCCTCTGCTCGACCTGGCCTCGGTCACGCAGATCAGGCTAGAGCCGCAACTGGAAGGCAATCGGGTGCTGCTTGACGGCACCGATGTGTCGCGGCGTATCCGGGAGAATGACGTCACGTCCGCGGCTTCGCAGATCTCGATTCATTCCCGTCTTCGCGCCTGGATGGTGCAGCAGCAGCGTGCGCTTGGGGCTGCGGGGGGCGTGGTGATGGAAGGGCGCGACATCGGGACGGCCGTGTTTCCGGATGCGGAGGTAAAGATTTTTCTCGACGCGGCACCTGAGGTTCGGGGCAATCGGCGCTATCGGCAGGTGGTGGTTCCGCAGTATGACGATGAACGCGGCGCGCGGCAGAATGCGGGTCGGCAGGTGCCTGAGCCGCTTGATGAGGAGCAGAAGCGTCTTGCGGAAGAGGCTGTTGTGCGAGAGCTGAAAGAGCGCGATTACCGCGACCGGAATCGGGCCGAGTCGCCGCTGGTGCCTGCGGCCGATGCGGTGATCCTCGATTCGACCACGCTGTCGCTGGAGCAGGTGCTGGAACGGGCGGAAGAAATCGTTCGCGTCCACCTTGAGGCCGGTGGCCAGCTGAGGGACTGAGGCGATCGGTTGTCAGGGAGTTCCGCGTCGGCGAGGCGAACCCCATCCCGCTGCAAGACAGGTGCAAGAGAGGCTGCGCGGAGCTTTGGTGGACTTTCTGTATAGTATGTTTGTCGAATGAACATTGCACTCAGGATGGTGCAAATGTAACTATTCAGGTGATTTGAGGCAAATAAAGTTGACATCTGTGCTAACCTTCACACATCGTTTGAAACAGATTGGAATTCTGCAAAGCTCGTACTGTACGAACCCCGATTTGGATCTTGCGGCAAATTCAACAGCAATAAGGGATTAACGGATATGGAACAGGGAACAGTGAAGTGGTTCAACGATGCCAAGGGGTTTGGCTTTATCAGCCGTCAGAACGGCGAGGATGTATTCGTACATTACTCGGCGATCAATTCGAACGGTTTCAAGAGTCTGCAAGAAGGCCAGGCTGTACAGTTCAACGTGGTAAAGGGACCCAAGGGTTGGCAGGCGTCTGACGTCCAGCCTCTCTAGCCGGTTCGCACCAGAGCTACAGCAACAACCAAGTTTTGCGGGAGGGATGGCTCAGGCTATCCCTCTGCGCCTTTAATGCGCGCGCAAAGAACCAGCTATTGCCTCTCTCACTCGTTGGATTTTCTCCAGGATCCGATTTTTGGTTTAGTCTCCTGGTGAGGGTTTTTAGTGCGATTACGGTCTCAACTGCGCTTTCTAGCCGTCTACTCTGCCGTGATTACGGTTGCTTTTGCGGCAACGGTTTACCTCGGCTTTATCCACCCGGTCAGCGGCGCGAGTAAGGTCACAGAGTTCGACCGGATCAGCGTTCATCGCATCGATGTGGTCGAGCCGGATGGAACACCTCGTCTCTTTATCTCAGACCGTGCCGAGTTTCCGGGAGATCTTTTTCACGGCCGCGAATTCCAACATAAAGATCGAAAGGACTCAGCCGGAATGCTCTTCATCAATGATGAGGGGACTGAAGACGGCGGCCTGATTTACGGTGGAGCGAAAAGCAACGGCACGCCTTCCAGCTTCAGCCACCTCAGCTTCGATCAATACGATCAGGACCAAACAGTCAACATTGGAACGGCACTACAGGATGGTCAGAGGACTGCGGGTATCGTGCTGAATGATGCACCCCTCCAAGCGATCACGCCGAATCTGATTGAGGAAGGAGAGCGAATCAAGAGTATGCCTCACGGTCCGGCCCGAGGAGAAGCGTGGGCAGCTTTGCGGAAGAAATATCCTAGTTTGATGGAACGAGCATCCCTGCTGCGGCAGGCTGACGGTGCTGTAGGGCTGACGCTGAAGGACAAAGAAGGACGCAAGCGGCTGGAGTTGAGCGTAGATGCGGATGGCAAGCCGTCGATTGAATTACTGGACGAGCAGGGCCGCGTTCAGCGAAACATATCCCTGAGTCAGTAGCACGGCGGATGCGGCGAAATCGACCTGCCTTTTCACCAGGACGAACGATGGTAAGTACACCAAAGTTGAAACGACCCTACCTGCTCCTGATGGCTGCCGTGACCTGGATCGCGGTTGCGCTACAGACGCTTCTTGTTGTGCGGGTGGTCGCCGGTCAGGGACGTTCGGCGTGGGTCGGGGTGGTGAACACTTTCAGCTACTTCACGGTCCTGACAAATTTTGTGGTGGGGGTTGTTTGCGGTGCATCGCTGGTCCAGCGGCGCGAGGATAGCTTTCTCACGCGACCTTCCACGCTTTCCGCAGTGACGGTCTATATTTTCATCGTCGGCCTGGTCTACACGCTTCTGCTGCGCTCCGTCTGGAACCCTACGGGGCTCCAGTCGGTGGCCGATCACGCCCTGCACGACGCGACTCCGATCCTGTTCACCCTATTCTGGATATTCTTCGTACCCAAAGGTACGCTGCGCTCCATCGAGCCTTTGTACTGGCTGATCTACCCGCTGCTTTACGTCGCTTACTCGCTGCTACGTGGCGCGCTGACGGGCTTCTATCCTTACCACTTTGTGGATGTCACCCTGCTTGGCTACCCACGAGCACTGCTCCACACCGTATTTCTGCTCGCAGGATTCTGGTTCGTCGGGATGATCGTCGTCGCGATCGATCGGCGCGTGGGACACGGCTTCCGAACCTCCTGACGCCCGAGCTTGCGACTCCTCACTCGACGCCTCCCTTGGGAGCTGGTTCCGTTTCCACCGTACTCATTCCGGGAAGTATCGTGGAGGTCGCTTTGAACTTGCGATAGTCGGAGTCGACCCCACGTGCGTTTCCGTGGACGTTGAAGAGCAGCAGAGCCCGTGCGGCTCCTTGTCCTTCCCACATGGCCGGCAGCCAAACCTCGCCATTGATTTTCCGCTGCTCCAAACCGAAGCTTGTTCCCTCTTTTATGTCTGCGAGAATTCCGCCGCCGATTTTGAAGTCGTTGACGAAATGTCCTTCGACCTTCACAAGGACGCGGTCCTGCTCATCGATCCATAGTGTTCCCGCGAGATCCCGCACGACGGCTTCGAACCGGGTTCGTGTCTTTGCCTTGGGATCGCCGGTGAAGTCTACGGCAATGGTGTCGCGCCCGTTCCACTGCAGGCGGCGCGCGTTGCGGAAGCTGCCGAGCTCGAGCGCTCTGGAAGCGGTTAAAACCTCTCTTCCGCGTGGGTCGGTCTCTTTGCCCTGCTCCTCAGCCCTGGCTCGACGGGTGTTGGCTTTTGCGGCCTCCTGGTCGACGCGTTCATTTTCCTTCTTCAACTCGTCGGCGCTGAGCTCTTTCCCGTTTTTGCGGACGAGTCGCTGCACGGGCACGCCGTTGGACCAGAAGATCTCGTACTCCGTGGTCTCGGTCTTCTTCACTTTGTCGTGGCCGTCGGTCTCCTGCTGGGTTACGACGGAGCGAAACATGTAGTTCTTCTCGATGCCCTCGGAGGCTCTCTGGTTTGCTTCTACGGCGATCATCAGTGCAGGGATATCGGGCAGGGGCTTGTCGTTGTTTTTTGTTGTAGCGGAGGTCTGCTCCTCCGGCTTGCCCTGTCCGGGCGGGGCGGCGCTCGGCTCCTGTGGGGGCGCCGAGGCGATGCACCCGAACCATAGGAGCAAAACGAGCAACAGGCGCCGGTGGTCCACCATACCCCTTACTATAGGGGGGAATCCGCCTCGCCACCAACCGGGCTGGCGCTCGAAGCGGTGTGGCAGGAACGAGTACAACTTTATAGCCAAATCGCTCCGCGACCTGCCCGCTGCCGTGCAACGTGCCTTCGAAAGGTCTAGCATAATAGTGCGCATGAACTGTCCGCGCATATGAATCTGAAGCGAGGAAGCAATGGCCACCAAGGCAGGCACTCTGACTCAACCGGCTCCGGCAGCGGAGCACCCGGAACAGGAAGCAAACCGAGAAATCACGTTCGACATCTTTCGCCGGTGGGGGTATCTGCAGGCATCGCTCGACCCGCTGGGACAGTATCTTCCGCCCGAACCGTTTCCGGTTCCCGTACCGGAAGGGGAAGCTGCCGCGCAGGCGCGTAGTTTTTACTGTGGGAGCGTAGCTGCAGAGTTCATGCATATTCCAAACTCGGAGCAGAGGCAGTGGCTGCAGGAGCAGCTGGAGCAGCCGACCGCGAAGCCCGACCAGAAGCATGTGCTCACGCAACTGATCCGTGCGGATCTTTTCGAGCAGGTGATCCAGCAGCGGTATCTCGGGACCAAGCGGTTTTCGCTTGAGGGTCTCACGGTTCTGATCCCGTTTCTCGATCAGCTCTTCGCTTCGGCCTCGGCGACCGGAGTCACACGTTCGATTATTGCCATGGCGCATCGCGGACGTTTGAACGTGATGACCAATACGATAGGCCGGGCGGCGTCTGAAGTTTTTGCCAAGTTCGAGGATGTCGATCCGCGCAGCACGCTTGGCGGCGGAGACGTGAAGTATCACATTGGAGCGACCGGCACCTACACTTCGCCGACGGGGAAGACCGTGGCGCTTCATCTTGCGTCGAACCCGAGCCACCTGGAGGCGGTGAATCCTGTCGTGATGGGCCGTGCGCGGGCGTACCAGACGCGGATTGGGAAAGATGGCAGGCAGCAGGTGCTTCCCATCATTCTGCATGGCGATGCTGCCTTCGCCGGACAAGGCATTACAGCCGAGTCGCTGAACCTGGCGTCGCTTTCCGGCTACAACATTGGCGGTACCCTGCACATAATTACCAACAACCTGCTTGGCTTCACGGCGAATCCGGAAGAGTCGAACTCGACACGGTTCGCGACGGATTTGGCCAAGCGTCTGCCGATTCCGATCTTCCATATCAATGCCGAAGACCCGGACACGGCGGTGCGGCTGGCGCGCATTGCGGTCGAGTACAGGCAGCGATTTCACACCGATGTGGTGGTCGACCTGGTGGGCTACCGGCGATATGGCCATAACGAATCGGACGATCCTACCGTTACTCAGCCGCGGCGTTATGCCATCATCAAAGACCGCCCGCCGCTGTATCAGCTGTATGCGAAGACGATTGGCGTCGACCCGGCGGCGGAGGCGAAGAATATCCAGGAACATTTTCTTGACGAGCAGAACGCCGCCAAGAAGATCGAACACAAACCAGTGTTTTCGACATTGCCTGAATACTGGAGTCCGTATCATGGGGGCGAACTGAGCGAAGCCGATGGGCAGCTCTCGACCGGCATCGCTGCTGCGCGTGTGCTCGAGCTTTCACGGAGGTCCAACAGCTATCCGACTGGGTTTCATATTCACCCCAAGGTGCAGAAGCTTTACGAGCAGCGGCTGGAGATGGCGGAAGGCAAGCGTCCGTTCGACTACGGCTCGGCGGAGCTGCTGGCGTACGCCTCGTTGCTTGCGGAGGGCACTCCGGTTCGTCTGGTTGGGCAGGACTCCCAGCGCGGGACGTTCAATCAGCGGCACTCCGTGCTGGTCGACACCGAGACCGAGGTTCGTTATGCGCCGCTCGACCACATGAACGACACCCAGGCGCGTTTTGAGGTGCACAACTCGCTCCTCTCGGAAGCGGCGGCGCTGGGCTTCGAGTACGGTTACGCGCGCGATTTTCCGGAGGCGCTGGTGCTTTGGGAGGCGCAGTTCGGAGACTTCGTGAACGGGGCGCAGACCATCATCGACCAGTTTATCGCCGCGGGTGAGGCGAAGTGGGGTCTGCTGTCCGGGGTGGTGATGCTGCTTCCACACGGGTACGACGGTCAGGGCCCGGAGCACTCGTCGGCGCGGATGGAGCGGTTCCTGCAGCTCGCCGCGAACGACAACATCGTGATTTGTCAGCCTTCGAATGCGTGCCAGTACTTCCACCTGCTGCGCCGACAGGCTCTCCGCGCATGGCGCAAACCGCTGGTGGTGTTTACGCCCAAGAGCATGCTGCGGCATCCCGACGCCAACTCTACGATCGCCGAGCTGGGCAAGGCGAGATTTGAGAATGTGCTGCCTGACGATCATGCCGTGAATCCACGCCGGCTGCTGGTGTGCAGCGGCAAGATCGGCCACAATCTCCGCGTGGAACGTGCCAAGCGGAAGGACATGGGGGTGGGCATCCTGTTCCTCGAACAGCTCTACCCGTGGCCCGAGGCAGAGCTGCAGGCAGCGCTCGATCAACATCCTTCGGCCGAAGAAGTGGTGTGGGTGCAGGAAGAGCCGGCCAATATGGGCGCCTATTCGTATGTGATGCCGGAGCTACGCCGCATGGCCGGACATCGCGCTGTGCTCAGTGTGAAACGCCATGCCAGCGCAACACCTGCGACGGGCTCGGCGAAGGCGCACGAGATCGAAGAGAAGACACTGATCGATCTGGCTCTCGGGGCGGTGTAAGCGGAACGTTTTTCGCGCGTTCCCCCTAGGGCCTGGAAGGACAGCGGCGCGCGGGCGGCCCGTTTGGCGGCAGGGTCTTCTAATTCGGTTTTGAACTCGCGGTGTTCTCATGGGCGATGCGCGGAACACACTCCTCCGCACCTTCGGCGACCCGCATCATGTACTCCTGCGCATTGAACGCGGCACCGGAATGCGGCGCTCGCAGGTAGCATCCGTCGGGCTGCAGCAGCCGTGCCTTGACGTTGTCGGCAAGATAGGCGGCAAGGATCTCGTCACGCAAACGCTTGTGCAGGTCTGGCTGGGTGACGGGGAAGACCACCTCGCAACGCTCGATCAGGTTGCGGGGCATCCAGTCTGCGCTGCCGCAGTAGATCTCCTCTTTGCCGCCGTTGGTGAAGGAGAAGATGCGACTATGCTCGAGGAACCGGCCTACGATGCTGCGCACGCGGATATGCTCGCTTAGGCCCTTCACGCCGGGGCGCAGAGAGCACATTCCGCGCACGATGAGATCGATCTCGACCCCTGCTTTGGAAGCGGCATAGAGCGCTTCCACGGTTCGGCGGTCGAGCAGACCGTTCATCTTCGCGACGATTCCAGAGGGCCTGCCCGACTTCGCGTGGGCTGCCTCGCGTTCAATCAATTGAACCAAGCCGTCAGCGAGCGTCAATGGCGCTACCAGCAGGGGAGTGTAGCACTCCGACTCGGCTTCGGCGGTCAGGTAATGAAACACCTTCTGCACGGACTCGGTGACATCGTGTTGTGCGGTAAGCAGGCTGACGTCGGTGTAGAAACGCGCTGTGACTGGGTTGTAGTTTCCCGTTCCAAGGTGCGCGTACCGGCGCATGACGCCATCGGGATCGCGCCTGACGAGCAGCGAGAGTTTGCAGTGGGTCTTCAGACCGAAGATGCCGTGGAACACGCCCACGCCGGCATCTTCCAACTCGCGCGCCCAGCGGATATTCGAGTCTTCGTCGAAGCGCGCCATCAACTCCACGACGACGGTTACCTCTTTGCTTTGTCCTGCCTCGGTGAGGGCTTTGAAGATCGGCGAATCTTTGCTGGTGCGGTAGAGTGTCTGCTTCATCGAGATGACGTTCGGATCGTGTGCACCGGCCTCGATAAAATCTTCGACCGTTTTATAGGAGTCGAACGGATGGTGCAGCAGGATGTCTTTGCTGCGCAGCTCGTCGAAGATGTTGGAAGACTTTGCGTTGAGCTTGAACTCCCTCGCCGAGAATGCGGGGTACTTCAGGGCGGGTCGTTTTACCTCGGAGTACAGGTTCATTAAACGGGAAAGGTTCACTGGCCCGTTGGTCTTGAAGACCTGCTCGGGGTCGAGTTCAAAGTTGATGCGTAGCCGTTCGACGATCTCGTCGGTCGCGGAGCTCTCGATCTCCATGCGCACGGCGTCCCCCTTGCGGCGATTGTGCAGCTCGGCGCGGACACTTTCGAGCACCGAGCGCGACTCTTCTTCCTGCATGTAGAGATTGCTGTTGCGGGTGACGCGAAAGGCGGAACGGGAAAGCACCTCGTAGCCGCGAAACATGCGCTCGACCTGCGATTCGACAAGCTCATGCAGCAGGATGAAGTCGCAGTACCCGTCGGCGCTCTTGAGGGGAACGAGGCGAGGCAGCGCGCGCGGCACTGTTACGACGCCAAGGGCGGTCGCGGCTCTGGTGCCACGTCGTTTATGGCGAAGAAGAAGCCCGATGCACAGGGCCTTGTTCAGAACGCGGGGAAAGGGGTGGGAGGGGTCGATCGTCACTGGCGTCAAGAGCGGGTCGACCTCGGTCTGGTAGAACTCGAGCGCGCGGAGGCGAGCCTCTTCGCCCAGGTCGTTCCAGCGGAGTACGCGAATCTTTTCCGCTTCCATGGCGGGGAGCAACTGCTCGTTCCAGCATTTGTACTGGTCGTCGACGAACTCGCGAATGTGCAGCATCAGTCCGTCCAGCCGCTCCTGGGGCGTCATTCCGCCCTCGTCGGGTGGCTGAGCGAGACTGTAGCCATCCTCGATTCGCTGCAGGAACCCGGCGACACGGATCTCGACAAACTCGTCCAGGTTGCTCGCGGTTATGGCTAGGAACTTGACGCGCTCCAATAGAGGATTTGTCTTATCCTGTGCCTCTTCAAGCACGCGCTGATTGAAGCGCATCCACGACTCGTCGCGGCTGAAGAACAGGTTTTCGATGGGCTTGGGGGCGGCCTTTTTGGGCCGGGCGGGTTTTTTCGCGGTTCGTTTGACGCCGGTCTTTGTAGCAGCCATAGAGGTCTAAAGCTTACCGCACTGTGTGAATCGCCGGTATGAACAACTGGGAAATGTTGTGACCGGGGCGGCGGCGTTTTGCTCCTGGCAAGGGAGTTCGCGGCTCATTGGGCGTGCAATTGTTTACAAAAAAGCTGCGTGCGTAAAATATTCGACCAAGGTCATCCGTCTACTGCATTAGATGACAGACGCGCCCACACGGAACTGGACCACACTCGAGCAAGACCAGCTTGTCTCTGAAGCCGTGGAGCGCGATCAGTCAAGGCTGCGCAGTTTTATTCGCAAACATGTTGCGGACTCTGGCGAGGCCGAGGACATTCTTCAGGAGGTGTTCTTCGAGCTGGTGGAGGCTTACCGCATGCTGCGGCCGGTCGAGCACGTGACTGCGTGGCTGTTCCGCGTTGCACGCAACCGCATGATCGACCTGTTTCGCAGGCACAAGCCTGAGTCTCTGAATGCGCCAGTCTCGGAAGAAGCACAGGACGGTACGCTCGAAGACCTGCTTCCTTCGGCAGATGCGGGACCGGAGGCGGTCTACGCGCGAGGCCTTCTGCTGGATGCGCTGGAAGAAGCGCTGGACGAACTTCCCGATGCGCAGCGCGAGGTTTTTCTCGCTCACGAGGTGCGCGGACAAAGTTTCAAAGAAATTGCTGCGGAGACTGGCCTTAGCGTGAACACGCTGCTCTCCCGCAAACGGTACGCCGTGCTTCATCTGCGCGAGCGGCTGCAGTCGATCTACAACGATTATGAAAGTCAATAAGGAGTTCACCATGCATGCAAACCGTTTTCTGAAAGCTATTAAGGTCGCCTTTTTTGTTGCCCTTGGCTGTGTTGTGTTCGGCTTTGTCGTCAGGGAGCTTTGGAACGCGCTGGTTCCAAACATCTTCGGATGGCACACGATCACGTTCTGGCAGGCGATCGGTCTGATTGTGCTCAGCAAAATTCTTTTCGGCGGCTTCCATCGCCCATCGCGGGGCGGCCGCGGTGCCTGGAGGCAGCGCATGAAAGAACGTATGGGGCAGATGACGCCGGAAGAGCGCGACCAGTTTCGCAGAGGGATGCGGTGCAACCGTGGTCCGTTTGCCCAATCCGCGGAGCCACAAGCATGACGATACCCGAAGGACTTCCCGCCCCTGCTCACAATCCTTTCGATGGCGTCCTTGGCCACCGCTCAGCAGCACAGCGGGGTCAAGGCTTCCCGGGGACAAGCGATGACTCGCGCATTGTCGAACTGGAGCGCGAAAACAACCGCCTGCAGATGCTGGTGGCGGAGCTGTTGATTAAAAACCAAGAGCTCCGCAAGGCGCACTGAGCCTGCTACGCAGGTCTTCACAAACTCATCTTGTGGGGCCCTAATTCGCTCCACCCGGCGTGGTGTAAATCGGCTTGGCCTGAGGCCTCTCGATGGTTGGGCCTGAGTTTGTCGGTGCCATAACAACGAAGCGCGCGTTAGCAGGTGGCACGAGAGGTTAGGGCATCTGCACTAAGCTCGATTGTGCCAGTGCATTTTCCAGCCGAGGTACTTCGTGGCCGCTTCGTAGACAGGGGCTGCAGTCGTCGAGAAATTGGCGGCGACGTGGTGCTCAAAGCCGTTTTCGCAGATGTAGCGCAACAGCTCTTGCATCTTGGGGATCTCGACCACGCCCGCGCCGCCAAAGGTTTGCAATGGATCGTTCGTGAACGCTCCCTCGCCGACATAGCCGGCAATTTGTCCGTTGAAGTCATCGGTGGAGAAGCGCGCAAAGCTCATGGGGCCGGCTTTTACGGTGCCGTCGAGCGTGCCGTGGGTATTTTCCTTGCCGACCGTTCCTGCGATGATCAGCTGATAGTCCATCTTTACGCCTTCGTTGAAGAAATGCTTCGGCAGGTTGGAGCAATGGAAGCACACCGCTTTGTCGGGATGATCGCCGTAGTTATTGTTCCAGTCCAGCAACGCGCTGGGGGTTTCGCTGGCCAGCGTCAGAGCGTACATGCTGAGAGTGCCGAGTATGTCGACCTCGCAGGCAGACGGGATCAGGTTTTCGCTCATCATGCTCATGACGGTGCAGGGGACGATGCCGAGAAATTCTTCGATGGAAGTCCAACACTGCACAGCGCTGACGGTCAATTCGCTTGCCGCCATCCAGTGGTCGATGACCGCGCCGAGTTTCGCCATCTTCAGAAGCGCGACCTCGGGCGTCTGGCCCACCGGGATGTATTTCCGGATGGCCGCGAGCTTCTCCTGCGCGGCCTGGTCGTTGTCCTGCATGCGACCGATGCGGCCCATGACTTCACTGAGGTCCAGGGTCTCGACCGTGATGCCTGAGCGCTCGAGGAGTTTTTCCGAGTAGCGGACGGTGTTGAATGCGGTAGGCCGCGCGCCGATGGCCCCGAAGCGCACATTTCTGAGTCCGCGCACGATGCGGCACACGCCTGAAAACCATTCGAGATCAGCTTTAAACTCCGGGGAGTCCGGAGCCTCGGTATGCAGACGCGTCAGGGAGTAGGGAATGCCGTACTGCTTCAGGTTGTTGCAGATCGACATTTTGCCGCAGAAGCTATCGCGCCGGAAGGCGATGGTCATTTTGCCGGCGTGGTCGGGGGTGGCCTGGATGAGCAGCGGCACGTTCAGGTTGGCCAGGCGCACCGCATCGGCGAGCCCGCGCTCTTCGCCGAAGTTTGGAAGCGTGATGATGATGCCGTCGATCTCGGCAGCGTGCCTCTTGAACAGCTCCGCGCACTTCTTCGCGTCCTCGTAGGTCTCGACCGCACCGTGCGCGGTTTCTTCGGGAGTGAGCACAATCGGCTTGATCCCCGCCCCTTCGAGGGCCGCGATCATTTCGAGTCGCCCGCTTGTCGCCAGATGGCTTGGGAAAAAACCTCGATTGCCGACAATCACACCGAACGTCATCTGCTTCGCCATCATCTCTCCTATGCGCTCTCTGTGGCCCCATCCGGCGTCTGTTCAAACATTCGCTTCATGGTGCGCTGCGTGAAACTGATTTCGTGCGTTTGTTCCCAATTGTTATGCTCTGCCCGGCCGAAACCGCACCGTGTAGAAGCCGCCAAATACCGTCAGTACAACACCCCACCACAGCGTAGGATGGAGCGACTTAAGCCACGGGAGCAGAACCTCGTTTGGAGGTGGGTTGTGGAACTCCGTCAGGCCGGTTACCACCAGCACGAGGCCATAGGCCAACATCAGAATGCCGCAGAAGAACCAGATAGACAACTCGGCCCGCTCGATGTCTCGCTCACCTTTTTTCATAGAGGCGTTCCTTTACCAGAAGATCAGATTCAAAATGAAGAACACGACGATGACGACGATCGCCCAGAAGATCGGCTTTTGCCACAGCGTCATGGAGCCGTCATGCGGAATGGGCGTCACACCGTACACGAGGCCTGCGAGCTGCTCGTTTGGCACGGGCCTGGTCATCAGGCTTACGACGACGGTCACGACCACGCAGATGATCCAGCTCCACAGCGCGCGATACAGGTTCTCCGCCATAGGCTTGGCATCCGGGCTCATGGCGATGTAACGCAGCGCGGTTCCGTTCGTCTGCACCCAGAGGAACATGCCGATCGAGGAAGCGGTGCCGGCGAGAAGTCCCCAGAAGCCTCCGGCATGCGATGCGCGCTTCCACATCATGCCCAGGATCACCGTGCCGAACAGAGGCGCGATGAAGAAGCTGAACAGAGCCTGTACGTAGTCCATGATGCTGGCTGCATTCATGACGAGGTAGGCTGTGGCGATGGAGACCAGCATGCCGATGACTGTCGACCAGCGGCCCATCGCGACATAGTGCTTATCGCTGGCTTTCTTATTGATAAAAGCGCCGTAGAGGTCGTATGTCCAAACCGTGGAGAACGCGCTGACATTGCCGGCCATGCCGCTCATGAAGCCCGCGATCAGAGCGGTGATGCCGAGGCCGAGCAATCCGGGTCCACAGTAGCGGATGAGCATGAGCGGAAGCACTTCGTTGTAGCTGTGCTGCCCCGTGGCTGCGGCTACGCTTTCCGGTACCAGGTGCATGATGCTGCCGTCCGGGTTCTTCAAGACGGCCAGGGCGAGCAATCCGGGAACGATCACGATGAACGGCACAGCCATTTTGAAAGCCGCGCCGATGACGGGAGCTAGCTTCGCCGCACGCAGGTTGTTTGCACTGAGCACACGTTGGACCACGAGAAAGTCCGTCGTCCAATATCCGAAGCTGACAACGAAGCCAAGGCCGAACACGATGCCTGTCCAGTGGACGCCCATGGGGTTGTCCTTGAAGCTCCCCAGTGTGCTCCACAGGTGGATGTAGTCGCCGGTGCCCAGATTGAGTGCGATCTGCGCCTTCAGCTTGGTCCATCCGCCGGCTTCGATGAGGCCAAGGATTGGGATCATTGCCGCACCTGCCCAGATCAGGACAAACTGCAGCACTTCATTGATGATGGCCGACCGCAGGCCGCCGAGCATGACATAGAGCGCCACGGTTGCGGCGCCAACCCAGATGCTGAAGCTGATGTTCCAACCCAGCACGGTCTTCATCACCAGAGCCATGGCATACATGTTGACGCCGCTCATCAGGATCGTCATCACGGCGAAGGATACGGCTGACAGGGCTCGCGCGCCTTCGCCAAACCGCAACTGCAGGTATCCCGGAACCGAGTGCGTCTTCGAGATGTAGTAAAAGGGCATCATGACGACGCCCAGAAAGAGCATCGCCGGAATCGCGCCAATCCAATACCAGTGTGCTGCCAGGATGCCATATTGATAGGCGGCGCCTGCCCAGCCCATCAATTCGAGCGAACCCAGGTTGGCGGAGACGAAGCTCAACCCGGCAATCCATGCGGTCATCTCCCGCCCGGCAAGAAAAAAATCTTCGCTGGTATTTGCTTTACCCTTTGCGTAGAAGCCGATAAAGACTACGAGCGCGAAGTAAAGCACCAGGATGAGCACGTCTACCGGTGCGAGTTTGGTGAGTTGGTGATCCAACAACAACAGAGCAGTGACAGCCTGCATTGCTTAGCTTCCTCTTAGTAAAGCTTTTCCTGCCTTCAGAGGCGCAGGACCCGCCCTACCTTGGATTCATAGAAATTTTTTGTGTGTGCAATAGAACCTGCGATGTCATCCGAACGCGGCCATTCAGCAGAGCAGAATCGTTTCACCCGGTCTGACGAACTGTGATTTTCCGAACTTCGCAACTATACAACAGCAGCTTCACGATAGCGCAATCAGATGCGCTACCCTTGGCTCGGGCCCGTGATGACTGGGTTGCGCCTCCGCAGGCTGCCATCCTTTGCATACAGTTCCTCCACCCGCTACTCTATTGCAGGGACCGAACCTCGTGCCCAAAGGAGACATACATGCAGATCCGCAAACTGAGTTCGCTCCTCCTCGCCTCCGCACTCACCGTGTCCATGCTGCCAGGCGTTGCGCTGGCACAGGACGGTGCCAAGCAGGACATGAAAAACGCCGGCCATGAGACCAAGGACGCGGCGAAAGATACGGGACACGGAATCGATACCGGCACCCGAAAGGCGTATCACAAGACAAAGCGCGGCACGAAGAGGGCTTACCACAAGACCGCACACGGGACCAAGAGGGCGACCCACGCGACCGAAAACTTCGGGGATCGCGTTGCGGATAAGCCACAGACTCACTAGGCGGGTTGGGTCTCCTGCTGGTTAAAGAGAAGGCTATACAAAGGAGGAACCCGCGCGCTCTGAGGTGGCGTGGGTTTTTCCTTGTCTCGCCTCTTGAGCCTCGCGATCGACTGGCCACACGACTGCGGCAGCTAGCGCCACCAGGGCGACCCAATACAGATCTGCGCCCAGCAGATGAAGGATCTGCATCCACACCGGCGCCAGGAGCGCCACGTCCGCCACTCCTAACGCGAATTGAAATACGAGCAGGCCGATCACAAGGCGTGCCGTCCGCCCTGCACCGGCACGCCCTGCCTGTGCTGCCAGCCAGCACACAAAGACAGCCGCAACTACGGCGCTGGCTGGATGCACGCCACGCAATCGCAGCAGCCAGGGCGAGCCTGGGGCAAAGTCCTGTGCAAAGGCGGCCCGCAGTGAAGAAGCCGGGAAGAGGGTGTCTCCTAAGGCGGCCAGTGAGCCGCTCACGCCAACGATCAGCGTAGCCCCGAGCCCAAGGGCAGCCCACGCCCGCTTGACGCCCTGCACACGCAGTTCGCGCCATCTCTGCCCTGTGCCGAGCAGCCTTGCAGTCAAGGTCAAGGCCGCCAGCAGCAACAGCGTGTTGCTCAGATGAATCGAAAGCACGACCACACGGCCGACGGACTGGTTTCCTGTCACGTAGCCGAGCTTGACCAACAACGCACCCAGAAACGCCTCATTGAGCAGAAGCACCATCGAGGCAACCGCCATGATGCGCGCCGCCTGCCCAGCTACGGTGCCGCGAAATGTCCACACAACGAGTCCAAGCACGAAGAGAGTCGAGCCACCGGTCATGCAGCGGTGGGTGAATTCGATCACGGTGTGGAGGCCGGGCGATAGTGGAATGACCTGGCCGTTACACAGCGGCCAATGATTGCCGCATCCGGCACCGGACCCCGTGGCCCGGACCAGCGTACCCCAGAGGATCACCAGGACGTTGTACGCGACCACGAACCATCCGAAACGCACCAAGGCCCTCGATGTCTGTGTAGTCAAAGTTGCCGGTGTCGCAGCCATACTTCGATTCTACGCAGGCGAATGGTCTTCAGGGAATGATGAGCTCAGCCGTTGGCGAGCTCCCGCGCCCGCAGCGTCGCCCGCTTCACTGCTTTGATGAGCGTGACCCGCAGGCCACCTTCTTCGAGCTCCAGAATTCCATCGACGGTGCAGCCTGCCGGGGTGGTCACGGCATCTTTCAGCAAGGCCGGGTGCGAACCTGTCTCAAGCACCATCCTCGCGGACCCGAGCGTCGTCTGTGCCGCCAGCAGCGTCGCGATATCTCTCGGCAGGCCCACATTCACGCCCGCTTCCGCCAGCGCCTCGATAATGATGTAGAGGAAGGCTGGACCAGAGCCCGAGAGCCCAGTCACGGCATCCATGTGCTTCTCATCGACAAGGACGGTCCTGCCCACAGTCTGAAACATAGTCTGCGCGACGGTCATCTGTTCGGCCGCAACGAACCGTCCACCGCACAGGGCGGTTACACCCGCACCTACTGTGGCAGGGGTATTCGGCATGGCGCGAATGACGGCGAGCTCGCATCCAGCAGCATCTTCAATGCTCCTCGTCTTTACTGAGGCTGCGAAGGATATGACGGTTTTTTTCGCGGTGAGTGCATCGCGGATTTCCTCTACCAGGGCAGGGACCTGGGTCGGCTTTACCCCAAGCAGAATCACGTCTGCCTGCTGTGCGGCGGCGAGATTGTCAGTGGTCACCGCGACGCCGAATTGCATGGACAGCGCTATGGCGCGTTCTGGATGCTGCACGGTGGCGACGATTTGCTTTGGACTCAGCAGCTTGTTGTGCACGAAGGCTTGCAGCAGAATGCCACCCATCTTGCCTGCACCCAGCACGGCAACCCGCAAACCGGGCAATGCCGTATCCGACCCTTGCTTCGCGTCGATCTCACTCATGCCCAAAGGCTATCAGAACGCCGCGATCGGACGGCTTAGTTCTGAGTTGGTTTGTTGTGAGCTACAGGCCTCTGTCCAGCAGGGGTCTGTGCAGCAGCCTTCTGTGCAGCAGCCGTCTGTCCCGCAGGCCTCTTTCCCGCAGGCATCTGCCCTTCGATCCAAGCGTTGACGCGCCGTTCCAGCACATCCATCGGCAGCGCGCCGGAGTCGAGCACTTCATCATGAAAAGCGCGAATGTCGAACTTCGGCCCAAGCGCCGTTTTAGCCTTTTCTCGCAGCTCCAGAATCTTCAACTGGCCCATCTTGTATCCCAAAGCCTGCCCCGGCCACGCAATGTAGCGGTCCACCTCGGCCTGCACATTCGTCTCGTCGATGGCGGAGTGGTCATGGAAGAAATCGACCATTTGCTGGCGAGTCCAGTGTTGGGAGTGAACACCGGTGTCTACTACCAGCCGGATGGCGCGCCACATGTCTGCTTCGAGGCGACCATAGTCGTTATAGGGATCCTTGTAGAACCCGATGTCCTTGCCCAGCCGCTCGCTGTACAGCCCCCAGCCCTCGGTGTAGGCGGTGAAGTAAGTGAACTTGCGAAACTCCGGCAGGCCGGTCAGCTCCTGAGCAATCGAGATCTGCAGATGATGCCCGGGCAGGCCCTCGTGATAGGACACGGACTCGACCGGCGCCAGCGAGCGCTGCGCGAAATTGTAGGTGTTGACGTAGACCCTGCCCGGCCTGCTCCCGTCCGGTGTGCCGTTGTCGTAATATGCCGCGGCCTGGTCCTTCTCCATATACGCGGGAACCGGCACCACCTCAAGCGGGGCCTTCGGCAGCCGTCCAAACAGCTCCGGCAGCTTCGGCTTCATGCCCGCGATGTAGCCGCGGTACGCCTCAATCAGCGCATCGGGAGAGGAAGGATGTTCCTTTGAGTTGGTCTTCAACGCCGTGCTGAAGCTGTTGATATCCGCAAAACCGAGCCGTTTCACGATCGCCAGCATCTCGGCCTCATCGCGCTTTACTTCGTCCAGGCCAATCTGATGAATCTCTGCCGGCGTCTTTTCGAGCGTCGTGCTCTGCCGAACGCGAAACGCATAGTATGCATCGCCGCCCGGAATGGCCGAGATACCTGGATCTTTGCGTGCCTTCGGGATGTACTCCGCCTTCAGAAATCCCGAGAAGCGCTTGTACGACGGAAGAACATCGGAGGAGATCGCGGCAAGCAGTTCATCAGAAATCCGCTTGCGGTCTGCCGCATTCAGTGCATTCGGAAACTTCTTGAGCGGCTGTGCAAAAGCGCTCTCTTCAGGCTTCTGATCGGCCAACGCCTGCACCTGCAGGAGCACCTTTTCCATCAGGTACTGCGGTGGTGTCCGGCCCTCGTCCGCGCCAAGCTGCATGTTGGTCATCACCTGCGAGAAGGCCAGCGGCACCTTCTTCATGCGCTTGATATAGTCGTCGTAATCCTTCGCTGTGTTGAAGTCGGTTCGGCCGGCGAGCTGTGGCAGATCGGTGTGGAAGCCGTAGAACTGATTAACCGGCATCTCCCATTCCTTGAACTTCGCCGCCTGCTGCTCATCGATCAGCGAACGCAGCATCAACTCCGCCGACAACTGCTCTTGATCGGTCAGGCCCGTGGTCTCGATCGCGCCTAGCTGCTCGATGTATCCCAGTCCGCGCTGCAGCCTCTGGTTCACCGCCTTGACCGAATAGTCCGTCAATTCATCGTCGTACCGCTTGTCGCCAATCGAAGTAGCAAACTCCGGCGACTCCTTCAGATGATCTTCCCAGATCTCATGCAGCAGCGACGACAATGCCTGGCTGCGCGCCGCAACCGAAGCACCTGCCGGGGTGGCCGCTCCTGCTTGGAACGCCTGCGCCCGCGTTGGAACTTCTGCACCCAAACCGCCGACCAACACCATACCGGCTACCACAACACTCAGGAAAGCACGCATACCTGTCGCTCCTTAGACCCAGGTCTAAGTCTAATCGCGACTAACTCATTTTGCGGCTAAGCTACTTTGCATCAATTACATAACTATGGGCGTGGAGGATTTGCACGATGGTGTATACTAGAAATATAGAAAAGAAAAAAACTCTGGCCCGGTGCCGGAGTTTTCAGTTTAAGGAAGGATGTACCGCTAAACCCTTTTGTATGACGAATTTGCCCGTAAGCCCTTTGTTTGGACGAATTTGGCGTCGACCACCTGCGCTAAGAGCATGAAAACAATCCACTTACGCGAAGGTAAGGGGGGAGGGGGGGTACCCCCCCCTCCCCAGGTCTGAGAAGCTCAGGAACGGTCGAACGCGTACTCTCTCGCTATGCGCCGGACGGGAGCCATAGGGCCCACCACGTTAGCTTCTGGTCAAACCTTCTGCCCTCATACTGGACCGCTCATGCCCATCATCAGCAAACAATCCGCCGAGCACTACACCTGGGGACTCCCGCCGAGCCCGGTCTGTGACGGCTGGCACCTGGTCAGCACACCCGCGCTCAGCATCATCGAAGAACGTCTGCCTCCGGGCGCTTCTGAGATCCGCCATGCGCACCGCCATGCCCACCAGTTCTTCTTCGTCCTTGAAGGCGAATTCACCCTGGAGGTCGAAGGCAGCACCTTCCTCCTGCACCCCGGAGAAGGCCTGGAAGTCGCTCCGGGCAAGCATCATCAAGCCTTCAACCTCAGCTCCGAGCCGGTGCGCATCCTCGTCACCAGCCAGCCGCCAAGCCACGGGGATCGCATCGTCTCAGCCCCTTCCGCCTGACGGCTCTGCTCGGCCTCCCGGCTATCGCCGACCACGATAGTTCTGAGCATAGACATCCCGCGGCAGACCTTCGCGCTTCGCCTTACCCGCCAGCCGAAACGCTTCCTCCCGGCTCATCCCGCCACCCAGCGTCACCAGGTACGGAGCGCGACCGGTGGGTGTGAACACGCTCGGCCGAAGGTTCCCATGCCGTGCCGCAAGGCTTGCCGCTTTCTCCCGTGCCTGCGCTTCGCGGTTATACGTAAAGGCGACCACCCGCCACTGTCCCGTCCCGGACTCCTGATTTACCCCAGGGGCCGCACGCTCGATCACAGGAGCGTGTTCCCCCTCCACGGCAGGCCCGGCTTGAGTCTGTGCAGCCGGCGCGGCACGATTTTCGAGTATCGGCGCCGGTGTCGCGACGACCGGCGGAGGCGCAGCACCTTCGCTCGCCGGACGCCCATGCAGAAAGTGCCATCCCAGAAACAGCACCGCAACCAGCAGCAGCCCGACGATCGCTCTGAACCCGGCACCGCGTCCCAGCCCCGCGCGCCCTCCGCCGGCCTCCACCCTGTCCACCGGTATCGGACGCCGCATCGCAGCATTTTCGTGGGAAGCACCGTAAGCTGCTGCTGCAACCGGAGCCGCTGGGACAGACCTGTCCCGCACGCCTTCCCGGGCGTCCACACGCACGGCAGATGGCGCGGGCTTCGCCGCAGCAGCAACCGAAACAGAAGGCGTAGCCGCCGATTTCAACGCATTCGCTATCTCAGGCAGCCCCCAGTCTCCGTTCATTCCTTTTCGCACGATGCCATCAAATGGAGCTATCAGCGGCAGTTCGCCAGCCGCGCCCTGAGGCGTTTTCTGCTGCGTCAGGCACTCGAGCAGCACCACCGCGAAATCATGCACATCGCGAGCCTTCAAAGCCCGTCCTTCTTCGCCTTCAGGAGCCTCGCGAATGCAGTCGCTGCGCAGCTTGATCGTCTCTCCGACCGCGAGCACATTGGCCGCTTCTACATGCTCATGGACAAAGCCGTTCGCATGCAGCGCCTCCAGCGCGGAAAGCACACTGGACGCCACCTGCCTGGTCTCAAGCCCAGTCATTCGGCGCTCACGTACGATCTCTGCCAGGTTCGCTTCCACCGGCTCCATCACCGCGTAGACCAGCGAAGTCTCATCGAGCACCACGTTCCCAAACTGTTTCAGCTTCACCAGGTGCGGATGGTCGAGTGCCTCGATTCCACGCCAGCGCGCAAGTATCTCCTCGTCGTCGAAGTGCGACTCGATCAGCCGAATCACGGTCGGCACGCCTGTTCCGTTCGAGGTCGAAAAAAATGCGCTCCGGCCCTCGGGTCGGATCAGTTTTGTTAGCGGATAGTTGCCGTCGATTGTTCTGCCTTCGTACTCTGTCCAAAGTTCCATAGTCACATTCCAATCCTGGGAGTAAAGGTTTCAAGGCAAATGCCGCAAATCAGGCAGGAAAACAAGGTAACCGCCGCCGCACTCACGCACCGCCGCTGCTCTTTCATGCAACATTCATTATCCGCCATCGCGTCGGCCTGCTCAAACGCGCTCTCTTTGGAATGTGCAAAAAATCACACACAACCTTTCAACCGTCAGAGAACGCTGAGTTTTCGCAAGAAGACAATCGAACGCAACAGCATCAAGATGCAGAAGCGCCGCTGCTATTCGTGGCGCAGGGCGACAACGGGATCCATGCTGGACGCTCGCATAGCAGGCAGGAGGCCGGAGACCACGCCGACAATCGCGAGGATGACGAAAGAGACCAGCATGATAGCGGGGGAGGCGCGAAGAATGATGTCGCCTTCGTGGTTTGCGGTCTTGTAGATGTCGGAGTAGAGCGGCATAGGCGGAATGAGATACGCCACGATAACAGCCACGACCATGCCGATCAGTCCGGCAAGAAAGGTGAGCGTAAGGCTTTCTAGCAGGAACTGAACGAGGATGTCGCGGCGTTTGGCCCCGAGGGCTTTGAGCAGGCCAATTTCGCGGGTTCGCTCGGTAACCGAGACCAACATGATGTTCATGACGCCTACGCCGCCTACGCCGAGGGTCATCGCTCCGATGATGCCGAGCAGCAGTTCGAGCGCCGTGCTGAACTGCATGATCTGCTCGGAATCTTCGACCGTGTCCCAATCGGGAGTGGCCTTATCATCCTTGGGATTGAAGTGGTGGCGCTGAGCCAGGACGGCGCGCACGGCCTGCAAGGCTTTGACGTGGAGTTCGGGCGTGCTGGGTTGGAAAACGATACTGTCAGGATCACGCCTGTTGGAGAGCACACGCATCATGTCGAACGGGATGAAGGCGTTTTCGTTGTCGGGGCCATTGTTATAGGAGTCCTGGATCTTATTTTTAAGCACGCCGATGACCTGGAAGACGTGCCCTTCGATTTCGACCGACTCGCCGACAGGAGGGTAACCGTTAAATAGTTTCTGCGCGGCGTGCGGGCCAAAGATAACGACCTGACGATGGTCGGTGAAGTCGCCCGGCTCGAAGTACCGGCCCTGTTCGATATTGAGTTTGCGCATACCTCCGTAGGAGAAGTCGATGGCCTTGGTCGATATGTTAACCACCTTAGGGCCGTATTTGAAGCTGAAGCCGTTGTCCGTTTCGGAGCTTACAGCTTTCAGAAAAGGTACTTCTTCACGAACGGCTTCCGCATCGCCGTCCAGAAACTTGATCCGCTTGCCGGAGCGCTCGCCTCCTGCCTGCATGCTCGTCTGTCCGCCCCACACCATGATGACGTTGTTGCCGAGGCCAAGGAAGCCGTTCAGTACGCCTTGACCCAGGCTTTTGCCGTAGCTGAGCAGCAGAACCACCGTCACCAGGCCCCAGACGATGCCTAACATAGTCAGGCCGGACCGCAGACGATTGCGCAGAAGCGATTCCATGCTTTGCCGGACAATTTCGCGCAAGTTCATCCCTACTCCGTTCTGAGGCATTCCATGGGGCTGAGGTCGGCCGCGCGCACGGCAGGATACATGCCGGCAAAGATCGTGATAGCGGCCAGCGTGGTGAGCGAGGCGGCGATGGCGGTCGCAGAGACTACGGGGTGGGGCACAAAATCGGGCAGCGGGACGAAGCGCAGGAGAAGGCAAATGCCAACTCCACTTGTGAGCCCGCCGATACCGCTGACCAAGGTGATAATGGCGGATTCAGCGAGAAACTGGCGGCGGATGTCGACGGCCGTCGCGCCCAAAGCTTTCCGGACGCCGATCTCGCGGGTACGTTCGGTGACGGCGACGAGCATGATATTCATCACGCCGATGCCGCCCAGAGCAAGTGTGAGCAAGGCAACGGCGCCAAAGAAGAGGGTCATGATGTGGAAGATGCGCTCGGTAAATTTTGCGCCTTCGAGGGTGTCCCAGATCCAAAGAGCTTCTTTGTCGTTGGGATCGAAGTGGTGGCGCTCGGCGAGGATGCGCTGCACCTGGGCCAAGGCCTGCTCGTGGAGTTCTGGAGAGACGGGCTCGACGACGATGTTGTTGACAAAACCCCGGATGACCCCGGGTTCTTCCGGCGGTGGGAAGTCGCGCGCCATGGCGGAATACGGAGTGAAAAGCTGCGTGTTGTCCGGACCGCTGCCGTAGCTGCCGTTCTGCTTCTTTTTTTCGAGCACGCCGATCACTGTGTACTGGTAACCATTGACCATGAGGGGCTGGCCGATGACAGGCCTTCCCGGAAAGAGCTGGCGATTGGCTTCCGCCCCAAGAATGATGACCCGGGCCCCGTCCGCTTCGTCCTGCTCGTTCATAAGCCGGCCTTGCTCGACAGCGAGCGAGCGGAAGCGCTGGTACTGGGGCCAGACCCCGCGGACTGGACGGCTGGACGCGTTCCACTGACTTACCTCGGAGACACTGCGGCGGATTTCGGGGCTGACCGTTTTGATAAGGTTGGCCTGCTGCTGGATTGCGATGGCGTCATCGATGGTCATTCTGATGTCGCGGCCTGCGGCGTACCCTCCGGCCTGGGCTCCGGTCTTACCGCCGAAAAGAATCGCGATATCGGTGCCGAGTGTACGCAGATGTTGTTTCTGGTCAATATTGAAGCCGATGCCGAGACCCACGAGAAGGATGACAGAAGTGATGCCCCACACGACGCCAAACATAGTGAGGAAGCTGCGGAGCTTTGTTTCCCATAGCGCGGAGAGTGTCTGCTTCAGGATTTCGCGAAATGGCATGAAAGAAGGGCTCCGAGACGAGCTACGAAACGATTGCTTTCTGATACGCACGCGGTGGCCGGAAGGTTCCTTTCGGCTAGACAGGTTGAATACGTTAACATGAAAGGGAACGCGACGAGTCCCAGGCCGCCCGGATGGTGAAATCGGCAGACACAGCGGACTTAAAATCCGCAGACCCTTATCAGGTCGTGGGGGTTCAAGTCCCCCTCCGGGCACCATACCTTCGGCAGCTCGCGGTGCCGTGGGCCTTTGTCCCGTCGAACACATCGGGAGTTCGCAGAAAAGTGCGGCACAGATTCGCCTGAGCCGGAGCTCACGTTTTGCTCACTTGCATCGTATGGTTCAAGGAGGCATTCATTTGGTGCAACTCGAACCTTCGCAACTAAGATCCGGCCACGCAGCTTGAGCGCTACACAGCTTGATACGCTACACAAGAAACGATCTGCCAGTGCAAACCAAGCCTTGACCGCTACAACCTGGAGCAATGCGCAATGGAATTTCACATCTCTCGATCTTTGCGAGAAAAGCTCGACCTCGGCGACCTTCTCTTCAGCTACACGGGCAACGTTGTCTTCGCAAACGTCGCCGCAAGTCGCAGGCTCGTCCAGCAGCTGAACGACCTTCCGGAGCGAGCCGAGAGCGAGCCGCTGAACGCTGGTGCTTTATTTGCGTTGGGTTTGATTGATGAACTGAGCCACGCCATGGTAGCTCAGTATCGCCTGGAGGTGGATCCCGACGTGCTTTCCAGTGCATTGCGGTGGTATGAGAGCAAGGTAGAGCCAGCGGAAGTGGATCGGCTGCTCCTTGCGTTTACCGAACAGTTTCCGAACGTCGCGGTCTTTCGCAACGACGTGACTGCGGCCGAGTGGCTGAAAGGCACGACCGGCGGCCTACCAAATCGCGAGGCTGCGCTCGAGGAGATGCTGCTGCTCTGGCTGGCTAACTCCAACACTGCCTTCTCTCCCTTTCGCGAGCTTTTTGAAGATGCCGGACTGGAGCACAGTACGGTGTATGGACGGGTGACGGCGGATCTTCCGAACTACTTCGCAACGCGTCCTCCTGCCGCTCCTCAGTTCACCAGCCTGCTCGATGCACTGCGCGCCCCGATGCTAGCCTCGCCGGACTCGCTCACCGGCCAACTCGACTTTATTCGCGAGCATTGGGTGAAGATTCTGGGTGACGATGTTCGTCGAGTGCTGCTGGCTGTAGACACTCTGCGCGAGGAAGACATCGCGATCTGGATGCGCTTCCATCCGCCCGGGCCGGGACGTGGCGCGCAGGGAGAGCCGAAGTGGCAGGCTCACGGCTTTGATGGCGACGAGTATGTCGGCTTCGAGGAAAATACCGTCGTCGGTCCCGACGGCGTTCGAAGAGCACGGGTTTATGCCTCAGACCATCAGGCGCCGTTGAATGAATATGAAGCGTTCAGCCCAGACCAGGCCTGGATGCCAAACGTCGTGCTAATGGCGAAGAGCACGTATGTGTGGCTCGAACAGCTTTCCAGAAAATACCAGCGACATATTCATCGGCTTGATCAGATTCCCGACGAGGAATTGCGTCTTCTCGCCGCGCGAGGCATGACAGGACTGTGGCTGATCGGCCTTTGGGAGAGGAGCACGGCGTCACAAACCATCAAACGTCTTCGCGGCCAGAGCGATGCCGTCGCGTCTGCATACTCCCTGAAGGAGTATCGGATCGCAGAGGACCTGGGTGGAACCGAGGCTTATGAAAATCTTCGCAACCGCGCCGGCAGCTTCGGGGTGCGGTTGGCCAGCGACATGGTTCCGAACCACATGGGCATCGATTCGACGTGGGTCATTGAGCACCCGGAGTGGTTCATCTCCCAGTCCGACAGCCCGTTCCCTGTCTACGGCTTCGACGGTCCCGATCTGTCGAGGGACACTCGCGTGGAAATTAAAATCGAGGACCACTACTACGACCAGACCGATGCTGCAGTCGCATTTCGGTTGCGCCATCACCATGATGGAACAACTCGATACATGTACCACGGAAATGACGGCACGACCTTTGCATGGAATGACACAGCGCAGCTCGATTATTCGAAACACGACGTACGCGAGCATGTCATTCAAACCATTCTGCAGGTAGCTCGGCTTTTTCCCATCATTCGCTTTGACGCCGCGATGACGTTGGCAAAGCGGCACGTGCAAAGGCTTTGGTTTCCTTTGCCGGGAGTTGGAGGGTCGATCCCATCGCGCGCCGAGCATGCGATGTCGCAGGAAGAATTTGATTCCTTGATGCCACGCGAATTCTGGCGGGAAGTGGTCGATCGCGTAGCGGTTGAAGTGCCCGGTACGCTTCTTCTTGCTGAGGCCTTCTGGCTGCTTGAGAGCTACTTCGTTCGCACCTTGGGCATGCACCGCGTATACAACAGCGCGTTTATGAATATGATGCGCGATGAAGAAAATGCTAAGTACCGTTCCTACCTAAAGAAAACAATCGAATTTGATCCCGACATCCTGAAGCGCTACGTCAACTTCATGAGCAACCCCGACGAGCGCACCGCGATCGATCAGTTCGGCAGTGGCGACAAATTCTTCGGGACCTCAATGCTCCTGGCGACGCTGCCTGGGCTTCCCATGTTCGCCCATGGAGAAATAGAAGGCCTGACCGAGCGCTACGGCATGGACTTCAAACACCCACGCATGAACGAATCACCCAATGAGGAGTTGATTGCGCGGCACCAACGCGAGATCGCACCGTTATTGAAGAACCGGCACCTGTTTGCCGAGAGCACCAACTTCGTCCTCTACGATTTCTGGACTGCGCACGGCACGGTCGATGAAAATGTCTTCGCCTACTCAAATCGCTCAGGAAATCAAAGCGCGCTGATGCTTTACAACAACAGCTATGGAAGCACACACGGCACGATCCACGTATCCGCGTCATCGATGGACAAAGCAAGCGGATCGCTGATGCAGCGGTCGCTCAGCGACGGCCTCGCGCTTCCGACCGATGATTCTGCGTTTGTCTCTTATCGCGACACGCTTCGTGGCTTGGAGTACATCTGCCGCGCGACAGAAATTCTGCATCAAGGTCGTTCCTTCGAACTTAAGGGATACGGCTACCTTGTCCTTCAGGATTGGCAAGTGCGTTGGGCCTCTGCCGAACAGCCTTGGGGCGAGCTTTGCGATGCGCTCCACGGCGCCGGCGTTTACCACCTGGATGAGGCGCTCGCGAAGCTGCGTCTAAGGCCACTGCATGAGGCGCTCCGGGAAGTCATCAGCTCCGACAATCTTCGTGCCTTTGCACGTGCAGCGGAAGAAGTCGCAGCCACGCCTTTGCAGGAACAGTCCGAGCCGGCGGAATTCGCGACGCTCTCCTCGCACGTGACGCCTCCAACAGGAAAAATCGCGGTTAAGGCCGGCTCTGCGAGCCCGGGCAAGCCGCAATCTACAGAAGACCCCACCAGGCAGTTCGGATCACGGACGCTTACTTCGAACACGATGGCCCCGACTGCGCTCCGTTCCAAAGAAAAAGAAGATAGGCAGGTCGCTCTGACACGTTTTCTGGAACCGATTGGACTCTTCTTTCATAAATTGGCCGAGACATCTCCGGAAAATTTCACCTCCGTGCTTCCGTCTAACTCAACAGCAGGCGAACGAGATGAAAAAACGCTCGGGGCGAAACCTTCCATAGACGATGAAGAAGCCTCCTATAAAACGCGATGCCAGCACATGCTCTCCGAAGCCCTCAAGATCTGTTCCCCTGACACGTCCCACTTATTTGAATGGCCAGAGACAGCGAGCCGCGTTCTTCCTATCGGCAACAATACGTCTTCAGAACGGTTATGGGCACCGCTCCTTGTATGGGCTGTCTTGCGAAGCCTGCCTGGCAACGAGGACCGAACGGGATTCTTCGACCGGCTTCAACTACGATCTGCTTTGGCCGAGATTTTTTCTGCTGTGGGCATCGAAGGGGAGGACGCTTGGCGCGCCGCAGCCCGTGTCCGAGTACTACTGCTCAACGTTAGTGCATTTTCAACGGATCCAGCCGAGATACAGATGTTCTGGGATGACCCGGACGTTCGTTGGCTTACTGGAGTAAACAGCGCGCACGATCGTACCTTCTTCAACAAGGAGGCTTTCGAACAGCTGATTTGCTGGCTTCAGATACCCACCCTGGTTCCAGCGGCACCGGATGGCATCCCGGGACGTCAAACAGCAAAGGAAGTGGATGCCGCCCTCGGCAAGGCATTCAGCACTGCAGCCTCTGCCGACTACGATCTAAGCCGGTACCTTTCTCGTGCATCTTTCGTCGGTGCCACAATTCAGACCAACTCAGCAGCAACTCGAGAGACTCCGAAGAGTCGGCTGAAATAGCTGATAGTTGCTCCGGCGCCAGAACACCACAGCCTTGGTGGGTGTGGTGTTCTGGGGTCTGCGTGGAATCGGATACTTTGCATCTCGCATTCGAGCAAGCGGCGCACATTTTTTACGGAAGTTTTACACCACGTCCACTATCCTCGATCTGTCATGCGGGTGTCGGTATCCATCTGCGCGTGACATAAAGTTAGCACCGCATAGCCGCCGCTACCGGTAGACTTAGATTTTGATCTTCCTTCGCGAGATTGCTTTACGTTTCGACAGCTGGGACGAGACGGCGATCCTGCGATGATGTAGGAAATTAAAGCAAGTACGGGCTAATGGGGATATGAGTACGCGATGAATTCAAATAGGTCTGGGCAATCAGCCACCATCTTGTTTTGGATCGGCGCATGTATGCTGGCGGGTTGTCACGGCAGCAAAGCTCCGGACCAGGCTAGCGAGGCTCCCCCGGTCGCCCTGGTTCAGGCAGATACTGATGCCAATCTGGTTCACGTGGATCGTTCGGCGCAGTTTACGACGGTCGCGGCTACAGCCTACGATGCCACTTCGACCGTCCAGGTCACAGGCACGGTGAATCCCGACATCTCTCGCACTATTCCCGTAATCTCCATCGCCTCAGGGCGTGTAGTGGACATTCACGCGCGCATCGGCGATTTCGTTCGCAAAGGCCAATTGCTGATGGATGTGCAGAGTACGGATGTCTCGGGCGCCTTCAGCAGCTATTTGAAAGCTGTGAACGATGAACGTCTCACGAAGGTGCAGTTGGATCGCGCGAAGCTTCTCAATTCCAAGGGAGCCATTCCTAATAGCGCAGTAGAGATCGCGCAGAACGCGGAGGATGATGCCAAAGCCGCGCTGGTAGCAGCGGAAGAACAGTTGCGGGTGCTGGGCGTGGATAAGGATCACCCGGCAGCGACGGTTAAGGTATACGCTCCGGCATCCGGATACATCATCGCGCAGAACGTTACCAATGCGGCGGCGGCTGGAGTGACCTACTCCGGTTCCTCCAGCGCATTCACGATTGCGGACTTGTCGCACGTGTGGATCATCTGCGATGTGTACGAGAATAATCTTTCCACGGTGCATCTTGGGCAAAAGGCCGACATCCGTCTCACGGCATACCCTGATCGAGTGCTCACGGGTGTGATCAGCGATATCGGTGCTGTTCTGGACCCGCAGATTCGCACAGCAAAGGTGCGGATCCAGGTGAACAATCCCGACATGCTGATGCGTGTAGGCATGTTCGCTACCGCGACGCTGCACGGCACCACGCTGCAGGTGCACACGCAGGTGCCGGCCAGTGCTGTGCTACATCTCCATGATCGCGACTGGGTGTATGTGCCTGCGGGCACGAATACATTTCGTCGCGCTTCTGTGCAGGGCGGCGAGATGTTGCCAGGCAACATGCAGGAGATTATCTCCGGGGTGAAGGCAGGCCAGCCGGTCGTCTCCAATGCCCTGGCGCTGCAGAACACGGCGGATCAGTAATGATTCGCAAGCTCGTCGATTTCTCGCTGAACAACCGCTGGATGGTCCTGGGTCTGGCGATCATGCTCTTTGTGTGGGGCATCATCTCGTTCCACAATCTGCCGGTCGAGGCGTATCCGGATGTGGCGAACAACTATGTTCAAATCATCACGCAATGGCCTGGACGCGCGGCAGAGGAGGTCGAGCAGCAGGTCACTATCCCGCTCGAAATCGGAATGGCCGGCATTCCGCACATGACCCATTTGCGGTCCACCTCGCTTGCTGGCATTTCGAGTCTAAGTCTGATCTTCGATGACGAGTCGGTGAATGACTGGAATCGCGAGAAGGTCCTTGAGCGGCTTTCGCAGGTGACGCTTCCTCCTGGACTGCAGCCTCAGATCGGAACTGATTGGAGCCCTGTCGGTCAGATTTACTGGTACACCCTGCGCAGCACCAATCCGCTGTACGACAACATGGATCTGAAGTCGCTTCAGGACTGGACCATCGAGAAGCAGCTCAAGTCGGTCCCGGGCGTCGTCGACGTGTCCAGCTTCGGCGGCATGACGCGCGAATACCAGGTGCGGATCGATCCTGAAAAGCTCGTCGCCTACGGCCTGAGCATCGGGCAGGTAGAACAGCAGCTTGCCAATAACAACACGAATGCGGGCGGAAGCTTCATTGAACAGGGCCAGCAGCAAATCAATGTTCGCGAAGTCGGCCTGTATGGCAGCGTTAAGGACATCGAGAACACCGTCCTGAAAACGCAGTCAGGAACTGCTCTTCGGGTGAAAGACATAGCGACGGTTGCGCAAGGGCCGAAGATCCGGCTTGGTCAAATCGGGAAAGCATGTCGCTTCGCAGCATTGCCTGCGAGCAAGCCTGTGAGTTCCTGGGGCGCCACGGACCCCTGCATCGATCACACGGATGGACATGAAAAAGTCATTCGCCGAGTGGACGGCAGAATTGCCGACGCGGACGATGTAGTGGAAGGAATCGTTGCATTGCAGAAGGGCGACGATTCGGAGTTCGCTCTCGCGGGCATTCACAAGAAGGTCGATGAACTCAACAGCCGGATCCTGCCGGCAGGCGTGAAGATTGTACCCTTCCTGGACCGCAGTGATCTTCTGCACTACACGACGCATACGGTGCTGCACAATTTGACGGAAGGGATCATCCTCGTTGTCATCGTGCTCTTCTTGTTTCTGGGGAACGTTCGCGGCGCCCTCATCGTTTCGCTGACCATCCCATTCTCTCTCCTTTTCGCCTCTATCTGTCTAGACCTCCGTCACATTCCCGCCAACCTTCTCTCGCTTGGAGCGCTTGACTTTGGCATGGTCGTCGATGGAGCAGTGGTGATGGTGGAAAATATCGTCCGCCACTTGAGCCATCAGCGGAAAGACTCGCTTTCGCCGGCCGAGCAGATCCGCGAAGCCGCACATGAAGTGCAGCGGCCTGTCTTCTACGCCATCGGCATCATCATCACGGCTTACTTACCCATATTCACGCTGCAGGCGGTTGAAGGGCGTCTGTTCCGTCCGATGGCTTGGACGGTGGCGTTCGCACTGCTCGGCGCGCTTACATTTTCCATCATCATCGCGCCCGTCCTGGCGAGTTTGCTCTTTCCAAGAGGCACCTCCGAGTGGCACAACCCCGTAATGGAGTGGCTTACCGTTCGTTATCGCCATGCGGTTCGCCTGGCAATCGAGCACCGCTGGGTCACGTTCGGCGTTGCTGGCGGCGCTCTGGCCCTGGCTCTCTTCCTCGGCCTCAGCGGCGTGATTGGCTCGGAATTCCTCCCTCACCTCGATGAGGGGGCGATTTGGGTCCGCGGCACGCTCGCCCCAAGTACCGGCCCTACCGAGAGTCTGCGCGTCATGAACCAGGCCCGTCTGATTCTCTCTTCCTTTCCTGAGGTCACCCAGGTTGTGAGCCAGACCGGACGTCCCGACGATGGCACCGACGTGACCGGCTTCTTCAATACAGAGTATTTTGTCGATCTGAAAAGCAAGGACCGGTGGCGGCCCGTCTTCAAGAAAAACAAAGACGAACTGATCGGTGCGATGGACCGCGAACTGGAGAAGATCCCGGGCGTGATCTGGAATTTTTCGCAGCCGATTTCTGACAACGTAGAAGAGGCTGTGAGCGGTGTGAAGGGCGAGCTCGCAGTCAAGATTTACGGCGATGATCTGAAGACTCTCGAGGCCAAGGGCGACCAGATTATCTCGATTATGAGCAAGATCAAGGGCGTGAGCGATCTTGGACTGTTCCGTGTCATCGGACAGCCGAATCTTGACTACCGCGTCGACCGCCAGGCTGCTGCGCGTTTCGGCATCAACGTGGCCGACGTTCAGGATGCGATCCAAACTGCGGTCGGCGGCAACGCGGTCAGCCAGGTGCTACAGGGAGAAGCGCGCTACGATGTGGCGGTTCGCTATCTGCCGCAGTATCGCGATACCCAGCAGGCGATCGACAACATACGGCTGCTTTCCCCATCGGGCGAGCGCGTTTCGCTGGCGCAGCTAACGACGGTAAAGATGGAAGACGGCGCGGAGACGATCAGCCGCGAAGGTGGCCAGCGCTTTGTCGCGATCAAGTACAGCGTGCGCGACCGCGACCTTGGCAGCACGGTAGAGGAGGCGATCCAGAAGGTGAACGATCAGGTGAAGCTTCCGCCTGGATACAAGATCGACTGGGCGGGCGAATACGAAAGTCAGAAGCGGTCTTCGCGGCGGCTGATGCTTGTGCTTCCGATCACGATTCTCATTATCTTCATCATCCTCTACTCCATGTTCCATTCCGGAAAGTGGGCGGGGCTGATTCTGATCAATGTTTCGATGGCTCCGGTCGGTGGCCTGCTGGCTCTTCTGTTTACGCATACCAACTTCAGCGTGTCGTCCGGAGTCGGCTTCCTTGCGCTGTTCGGCGTGTCGGTGCAGACCGGCGTCATCATGCTTGAGTACATCAACCAGATGCGGGTGCGCGGGCATTCAATCGAGGAGTCGGCGATCGAAGGGGCGGTGCTTCGGCTTCGCCCGATCATGATGACGATGCTGGTCGCGACGCTTGGGCTTCTGCCTGCGGCGACCTCGCACGGCATCGGGTCGGACTCGCAGCGTCCGTTCGCGATGGTGATCGTTGGCGGCCTGATTGGCGCGCTTCTGATCAGCGTGTTTCTGCTGCCTACGCTGTATGTCTGGATTGCGGGACCGGATGATGTGCTTCCAAGTCCAGAGACGGAGTTTGAGAACTGATGGCGCCTGCAAGAATTCAAACCGTCCTGATCGCACTTTCGACCCTGCTGTTACTCCGCCCCATGCTCAGCCAGACGCTGGCACCTACGCCCTCGCCTATACAGGCGTTGCAGCCAACCCATGCGCCTGGAGCAATCACGTTGCAAGAGGCGGTCGATATGGCGAGAGCGAAGAATCCTACGTTGCTCTCGTCTTATCGCAACCTGCTCTCGGTGAAAGCGCAGGAGTTGCAGGCCGGAGTGAGAGCAAACCCGTACTTCACACTTGCGGGTACAAATATCACGTTGCCTGCGGAAGGGGCCTCGAATCCCTACGCGTACAGCGCGCAGGTGTCGCGCCTGTTTGAGCGGGGCGAAAAGCGTCGCTGGCGTCTGGACTCGGCACGCTCCACCACCGCGCAAACCGACGCGCAATACCAGGCGCAGGTGCAGCAGACGGTTTTGACCGTTCGCCAGGCGTTCACGAACTTCATCATTGCCAAAGCTGCGAAGAGGCTTGCGGACGAAAACCTCGCAGACTTTCGGCACGAACTCGACATCGGGCGAGAACGGTACAAGGCGGGTGATATCGCCAAGCTGGACTTCGAGCGGCTTGATCTGCAACTGGCACAGTTTGAGTCGGACGCGTCGAATGCGGTGACCAGTGCGCAGCAGGCCAGCGATCAGCTGCAGGCTTTGCTTGGGTACGAGAGACCGCGCACGGACTTCGACGTTGCGGGCGATGTCGTTCCGCCGGCTATTTCTGCCACGATGGAAGAGCTCGAGCAGAAGGCGCTGGTTGCGCGGCCGGACTATCGCGCCGCCCATTTCGGGGTTGCCGTGGCGGACGCGAACGTGAGGCTTGCTTATGCGAACGGAACCACCGATCCGACGCTCGAGGGCGAGTTCGATCGCAGCGGAACCTACAACTCGGCTGGTTTCTCGATCAACATTCCGCTTCGCTTCTTCGATCGCAACCAAGGGAACAAGGAGACGAGCAAGTACGTCGCGCAGGCGAGCCGCTTCACCGAGATTGCCGCGAAGAACCAGGTTTTTTCCGATGTCGATCAGGCCTGGTCGGCTTACGCGAATGCCAGGGTGTTGGCGGAACGGTTCAACGGTCACTATCTCGACGAGGCCAAGGATGTGCTGGACATTTCGCAGTTCAGCTACGAGCACGGCGGCCTGGCGTTAATCGACTATCTCGATGCGTTACGAGAAGCGCGTTCGGTGACCTCCGATGCCCTGAATGCTTATTCTCAGACCTGGATGGCGATTCACCAGCTTAGTTTTGTGACTGCGACCGACCTGGTCCCGTAGGCGGAATTGCCGGCTTCGAGACAGAGGAGAAACGGTCAGAAGTAGGCATTGATGTACCCCCCCCCTCCCCCTCCCCCCTTACCTGCGCGTAAGTCATCTCGTTTGATATACTTAGACGGCATGCTCGACGCCAAATTCGTCCAAACAAAAGGGTTACGGCCAAATTCTTCCAAACAAACGGGTTACGTCTTTTTTTTGCCTACAGAACAGAAAAGCTCCGGCGCAGTGGCCGGAGCTTTTGTCTTCTGTTTCTATTATACACCCCCCTCCAAACTTTCGACTTTGCGCATAGGTTCTTGAGGAGATGAGGGTTAGGGTGCGGATGGGCTTGACAGGGTTTTTGTCTGTGGAAAACTTTACCTATGGCAGTTCGATTCCCCTACTCCTCCCCTTCGCGCAGTTTGGCGAGGACGGTGAAGTCTTCGAGGGTGGTAGTGTCGCCTTTCACTTCGCCTGTGGTGGCGAGTTCGCGTAAGAGGCGGCGCATGATTTTGCCACTTCGGGTTTTGGGCAGGGCCTGGGTGAAGGTGAGGTCGTCGGGGCGGGCGAGGGCACCGATTTCTTTGGCGACCCACTGGCGCAGTTCCTGACGCAGCTCTTCGCTGGGTTCGTGGCCGCCTTCGAGGGTGACGAAGACGGCGATGGCCTGACCTTTCATCTCGTGGGGGCGGCCTACGGCGGCGGCTTCGGCGACCTTGGGATGAGCGACGAGGGCGGACTCGACCTCCATGGTGCCGAGGCGGTGGCCGCTGACGTTGATGACATCGTCGACGCGGCCCATGAGCCAGAAGTAGCCGTCCGCATCGCGCCGTGCGCCGTCGCCGGTGAAGTAGCTTCCGGGGATCTCGCTCCAGTAGGCGGCTTCGTAGCGGGCCTGGTCGCCGTAGATGGTGCGGGCCATCGACGGCCAGGGTTTGCGGAAGACGAGCAGACCGCCCTGGCCGTCGGGAACCGGGTCGCCTTGTTTTGTAACTACTTCAGGCACAATTCCGAAAAACGGGCGGGTGGCGGAGCCGGGTTTGGTGGGGACAGCACCGGGGATGGGCGCGATCATGACGGCGCCGGTTTCGGTCTGCCAGTAGGTATCGACGATGGGGCAGCGCTCTTTGCCGATCATGCGGTGGTACCACATCCAGGACTCGGGGTTGATGGGCTCGCCTACGGTGCCGAGCAGGCGCAGGGAGGCGAGGGAGTGTTTCTGGACCCAGGAGTCTCCCCACTTGGTGAAGGCCCGGATGGCGGTGGGAGCGGTGTAGAAGACGGAGACTTTATGGTCGTCGATGATCTTCCAGAAGCGGTCGTTTTCGGGGAAGTTGGGTGCACCCTCGTACATGACGACGGTCGCGCCGTTCTGCAGCGGGCCGTAGACGACGTAGCTGTGGCCGGTAACCCAGCCGATGTCGGCGGTACACCAGAAGACGTCGTCGTCGCGGAGATCGAAGACGTACTTGCAGGTGAGATAGGTCTGGACGGCGTAGCCTCCGGTGGTGTGGACGAGGCCTTTGGGCTTGCCGGTGGTGCCGGAGGTGTAGAGGAGATAGAGGGGGTCTTCGGCGTCCATCCACTCGGCGGGGCAGTCCGGGGCGGCTTGCTCGATGAGCTCGTGCCACCAGAGATCGCGGCCGGGCTGCATGCTGACGGGCGAGCCGGAGCGGCGGAAGACGACTACGTTCTTCACGGTGGAGCATTTGGTGAGCGCTTCGTCGACGATGGATTTGAGCTTGACTTCGGCGCCGCGGCGGAAGCTGGTGTCCTGGGTAAGGATGGCGACGCAGCCTGAGTCGTTGACGCGGTCGGAGATGGCGTGTGCGGCGAAGCCTCCGAAGATGACCGAGTGGATGGCTCCGATGCGGGCGCAGGCGAGCAGGGCGATGGCGAGTTCGGGACACATGCCCATGTAAATGGCTACGCGGTCGCCACGTTTTATGCCGAGGCCTTTGAGTACATTTGCGAAGCGCTGGACCTGCTGATGAAGTTCGCCATAGGTAAGTTTTCGGACCTCGCCGGGTTCGCCTTCCCAGAGGAGAGCGACTTTGTCTTTGCGTGTGCCGAGGGCGTGGCGGTCGACGCAGTTGTGCGAGAGGTTGAGTTTGCCTCCGACGAACCATTTGGTGTGAGCGGCTTCGCCTTCGGTGACTGCGGTCCAGGGGGCAAACCAGTCGAGCTCGGCGGCGGCTTCGGCCCAGAACTGGTCCGGCTGCTCGACGCTGCGGCGATAGAGGACTTCGTACTGCGCGAGGCTTTGGATGTTGGCCTTGGCCGAAAACTCTGCCGGGGGCGGGAATACGCGGTTTTCGCGCAGAGTTGAATCCAGGTTTTCCGTGTGTTGCACGTTCGGCACTCGAGCAGTCCTCCATTTTGATTCAGCAAACCGAAGGTACCCTATACAGGTGGCGGGAGCAACCCGCACGGCCCAGGCAGAACGTTGCGTGCGGTTTGCCCCGGTTGACAGCCTAAGTGTGGAGGCGAAGACTTACAGGGAAAGGATCGCACCCTCTGCCATGAAGACAGCCTCTGCCGAGTCCGCAATTGCAAGTCCTCCGACGACCAATAAACACCTGATCCGCTGGGTGGAGAAGATGGCCGATCTGTGCCAGCCGGAACGCATTCACTGGATCGACGGGTCGCAGGCGGAGTATGACTTTCTGTGCGATCAGCTGGTGAAGGCAGGGACGTTTACGCGGTTGAACGAGGCGCTGTGGCCGGGATGCTTTCTGGCTCGCTCGTCGCCGAACGATGTGGCACGGGTGGAAGACCGCACCTTCATCTGCTCGCTGTCGCGGGACAACGCCGGGCCGACGAATAACTGGGAAGATCCGTTCGTGATGCGTAAGAAGCTGAAGCATCTGTTTCGGGGAGCGATGCGTGGTCGGACGATGTACGTGATGCCGTACAGCATGGGGCCGGTGGGGTCGCCGATGTCGCAGATCGGGGTGCAGCTTACGGACTCGGCGTATGCGGTGGTGAATATGCGGATTATGGCGCGGATTGGGGCGCCGGTGTTTGCGGAGATCGATAAGGACGTGAAGCGTGTGGTGCCGTGCATGCATACGGTGGGCGCGCCGCTTGCTCCCGGACAGCAGGATGTGCCGTGGCCGTGTAACGACGAGAAGTACATTGTGCATTTTCCCGAGACGCGCGAGATATGGAGTTATGGCAGCGGGTATGGAGGCAATGCACTGCTGGGTAAGAAGTGTTTTGCGCTGCGGATTGCGTCGAACATTGCGCGGGATGAAGGCTGGATGGCGGAGCATATGCTGATCGTCGGGGTCGAGTCTCCGACGCACGAGAAGACGTATGTGGCGGCGGCGTTTCCTTCAGCGTGCGGGAAGACGAACTTCGCAATGATGATTCCGCCTGCGGGCTTCGAAGGGTGGAAGGTGTGGACGGTGGGCGATGACATTGCCTGGATTAAGCCGGATGCGACGGGGCAGCTGCGCGCGATCAATCCGGAGGCGGGGTTCTTTGGGGTGGCACCGGGGACGAGCGCGAAGACCAACCCGAACGCGATGGCGACGCTGTCGAGGAATACGATTTTCACGAACGTCGCGCTGACGCCGGAGGGTGGCGTGTGGTGGGAAGGGATGACGGACGAGGTGCCTGCGGAGTTGATCGACTGGCGGGGCAATCGGTGGACTCCGGCGATTGGGGAGGCGACTGGAATGCCTGCGGCGCATCCGAATGGGCGGTTTACGGCACCGGCTGCGCAGTGTCCTACGATCGATCCGGAGTGGGAGAATCCGGCGGGGGTGCCGATTTCGGCGTTTATTTTTGGCGGGCGGCGGCCTACGACGATGCCTCTGGTGTACCAGGCGTTCAACTGGTCGGCTGGCGTGTATATCGGGGCGACGATGGGGTCGGAGACGACGGCGGCGAGCGCGGGGGCGACGGGCAGGGTGCGGCGCGATCCGATGGCGATGCTTCCCTTCTGCGGGTATCACATGGGGGACTACTTCCGGCACTGGCTGAAGATGCAGCGGAACCTGTCTTCGACGCCGCGGGTGTTTCATGTGAACTGGTTTCGGAAGGGGGAGGACGGGCGTTTTCTTTGGCCGGGATATAGCGAGAACATGCGGGTGTTGAAGTGGATTGTGGATCGTGTGCGGGGGCGGGCGCAGGGTAAGGAGACGCCGATTGGGTGGACGCCGCACTTCGACGATATGAATTGGGAGGGGCTGGAGTTTCCGCGAGAGGTGTTCGACGAGTTGCAGACGGTGGACCGGGCGCAGTGGAAGCAGGAGGTGATGGGGCATGAGGAGTTGTTCCTGGCGCTGCATGATCATCTGCCTCCGGAGATGATTTATGAGCGGGAGTTGTTGATTTGCAGGATGTAAATTTGGGATATTTTCTCGGCGCGGGTTTTGGTGTTTTTGCGGGGGTATTGGGCGGAAACGGGTGCAAAAAGAGGTGTTTTCGACCACCAAAACGCCACTTTAATGCTGTTTAAACGCGGTTTTGCGCGCTGGTTTTTGGGGTCGGGAAGTGCGCCACTTCTTTTGAAATTTTTTCTGGCCGGGGTTTTGGACTCCCTCTACGTTTGGTCGAAAGGTTGAAACTGTTCATGTCGAATCAGCATGCTGCGCCGTATAACCCGAATCCAACTGCTGCTGTTGTGCCGGAACCTTCGTATGCGGAGCGTTCGCGGACGTTGATGCATATGGCGAGTGTGGCGACGCTTGCGACGGTGTCGCGGAGGCAGGCTGGATTTCCGTTTGGGTCGCTGATGCCGTATGCGCTGGATGCGGGCGGGCGGGCGCTGTTCCTGATCAGCACGATGGCGATGCATACGCAGAACCTGAAGGCAGACCCGCGGGCGAGCTTGTTTGTGACGCAGCCGGCGGAGGATGGGGACGTGCTGGGGGCGGCGCGGGTGACGGTGGTGGGCCATGTGCTTCCGGTGGAGGAGGCGGAGAAGGCGGGGGTGAGGGAGATTTACCTGGGGGCGCATGCGAGCAGCCGGTACTGGGTGGATTTCACGGATTTCGCGTTTTTTCGGCTGGAGCCGGTGGAGGTGTATTACGTGGGTGGGTTTGGGGTGATGGGTTGGGTGAGCGCGGCGGAGTATGGGGCGGCGGGGCCCGATCCGCTGTGTGGGGCGGCGAAGGGGATCGTAGAGCATATGAATGCGGATCATGGGGAGGCGCTGGTGCTGCTGGCGCGGGTGCAGGCGGGGCTGGAGGCGGAGTCGGCGGTGATGACGTCGGTGGATCGGCTGGGGTTTTATGTGAGGGCGAAG
>JALYVA010000058.1 GCA_030853485.1 Acidobacteriota bacterium | reverse complement strand
TCGCTGGTTGCGGGCGTGATGAATGCGATGGCGGGCGGTGGGTCGTTTCTTTCTTTTCCGGCGATGCTGGCGATGGGTGTGCTTCCGGTGCAGGCGAATGCGACGAATACGGTGGCGTTGTGGCCGGGGCAGTTGACCTCGGTGGCTGCGCTGCGGGGGGATTTGCGGCGCGACCTGCTGCCGGTGGTGTGTGCGGCTTCGATTGCGGGCGGAGTCAGCGGAGCGATTGTGCTGCTGCATACGCGGCAGATGACGTTTCTGCATATGGTTCCGTGGCTTCTGCTGGTGGCGTCGCTGCTGTTCGGAATCAGCGGGCCTGTGTCGCGTTGGCTGCGGGCGCGGTCGGCTGAACCGCACCTGCAGAAGCGGCCTGCGTTAGTGCCTTTGTTCTTGATCTTGCTGCCGGTTTGTTTTTATATCGGATACTTCGGAGCGGGCGCGGGATTCTTGATCATGACGGCGCTGGCGCTGTTTGGCGTGGAAGAGATGAACGCGTTGAATGCGTTGAAGGTGCTGGCAGCGTGTCTTTCAAACTTCTGCGCGGTGGTGACGTTTGTTTTCAGTGGAGCGGTGATCTGGCACTACTGCCTGATCTCGATGGTCTTTGCTGGTGTGGGTGGGTACGTTGGCGCGCAGTATGCACGGCGGATGAATCCGAATATGTTGCGGACGATTGTGGTGGTGACCGGATGCCTGGTGGCTGCTTATTTTTTCTGGCGGAATGGATGATGGGGCGAAGGGCGGGATGAGATGAGGAGAGCGCGATGAGTCATGAAGGAATTCGCATGGTGAGTGCCGAGCAGTCCGAGCGGGAAGAGAGAGAACATGCACCGCTGCCTGCGGATGCGGTGACTCCGCAAAAGGTGCGCGTGATGAAAACGGAGGGCACGGGCGTCGAGATCGATTGGAAAGATGGGCATCGGAGCGCGTGGAGTTTTGCGTGGCTGCGCCTTGCGTGCCCCTGTGCGACGTGCCACGAAGACCGCGAGAAGACTGGGCGGATGCCGGGTGTGGCGAAACCGAAGGAGCAGACGCTGCTGGTGATGTATGAGGCGCCGGTGCGGCCGGTGGAGGTGTCACCGGTGGGGAAATATGCGCTGAAGTTCAAGTGGAGCGATGGGCACGAGAGTGGAATTTATTCGTGGGAGTATCTGCGGCGGGTGTGCGGGTGCGAGGAGTGTGTGGCGAAGAAGATGCGCTGACGCGAGTGCGGCTCATGGGACAGAGTTGGGGTGGGGGTTGTCGAGGACGGGGTGGAGTTGCAGTTGGGTGAGCGCTTCCTCTACGGTGCTGGCGACGAGAAGAAGCTCGCGATTTTTCTGTTTGAGCATACCTTCGGTGACGCAGTGGTCGAGGAAGCGTAGCAGTGGGTCGTAGAAGCCGTTAATGTTGAGGAGAAGGACCGGCTTGTCGTGGAGTTTGAGCGTGTGCCAGGCGAGGACTTCAAAGAGCTCTTCGAAGGTGCCGTAGCCGCCGGGGAGTGCGATGAAGGCGTCGGCGCGGCTGGCCATGAACGCCTTGCGTGTGTGCATGGTGCTGGTGACGTGGAGTTCGGTGACGCCAGGGTGGGCGATTTCGAGATCGGCGAGCACCTCGGGAATGACTCCGATGACGCGGCCGCCTGCATGCAAGGTGGCGTCAGCGATTGCCTTCATGAGGCCGACGTTGGCTCCTCCGTAGATGAGGCCGATGTCGTGATTGGCGAGGGCGCGGCCCAGATGTTCGGCGGCCGTGCGATAGACGGAATTGGAGCCGTTGGCGGAGGCGCAGAAGACAGCGATGTTACAAATCATGACGCAAGGATATCAAGCGAGGGCGAGGAGTCTGGCCGGCCTGCGTTTGGTTATTGGCAGCCGGCCCTGGCCCTTGGATGCTACGCGGGTTTGGTGTGCGGGAGGGAGGAGTTAGCGGACCGCGATGGTGGCGCCGGAGTGGCTTTTGGTGACCTCTTCGATCAGCGTGCCTGCGGCGTGATTGGGTGTGTCGGTGTTTGCAAGAATGCGTGTGCCCACAGGCAGATTGAGATCAACCAGTTTGCCGGGCTCGAGGCTCATCACCTTGTCTTCGATCTTGACTTCGATGCGTGCGCCGGAGTCGTTGCGAATGCTGAACTTCACGTTGGAGATTTTGGACTTGCCGAACATGGCGTGGATGGGCGAGGTGAGGTTGACCGGAGCGGCGTATACGGCCGGAGCGGCGAGCAGAGCTGAAGCGGCGACGGCGACGGCGAATCGTGTGAGGTGTTTCATTCTTAAGCTCCCGGTACTTCCTTGATTTCGACGGGAGATCCTCTGCCATGGTTCAGGGGATTCGTCGTGAGTGGAGGTACGCAGTTTTGGATGAGATGGTTCCACGAAAGGTGAAAATAATTATGCGAATTGTTTCATCGTTGTTAACCAATTCGTCTTTGCTTGCCTCATGCTGTTTTATGCAGTAAAGACGCGGCTTTTAGAGTCTTGCATAAGTACCGGAGAGCGTCGTTGCGACGCTGAACTGTACCACTTAAACGCATTCGTTGTGGACAGCTTAAAATAGAAATTGGAGCGTGGGACGTTTGAGTCGACTTCTTGAAAATATGAACCCGCAACAGCAGGAGGGAATCCGTGCGGTGGACGGGCCTGTGCTTCTGCTTGCGGGCGCGGGTTCGGGCAAGACCAGGGTAATCACGCATCGCATTGCGTACCTGATTGAAGAGCGCGGCGTCGCGGCGGATTCGATTCTTGCGGTGACGTTTACGAACAAGGCGGCGAAGGAGATGGCCGAGCGCGTGGACAAGATTCTGGGGCACAGCTCGCTGGCGAAGCCTATGCTGGCGACGTTTCACAGCTTCTGTGTGCGTGTGCTGCGGCGGGATATCGAAGCCTTGCGTGTGGGCGGCGTGGGGCTGACGCGCACCTTTGCGATTTATGACGAGACCGACCAACAGGCAGTGGTGAAGCAGGCGTTGAAGCGGCTTGGCGTCGACGATAAAAGTCTCAAGCCACGTGTGGCGCTGGGGCGAATCTCTTGGGCGAAGAACCACATGATCGATCCTCAGGAGTATTTTCTTGCGAGCACGAATCCGATGGAAGAGAAGATTGCGCACATCTTCGAGATCTACAAGAAGGAGTTGCTGAAGGCGAATGCGTTGGACTTCGACGATCTGCTGCTGGAGACGGTGCGGCTGCTGAAGTCTTCGGGCGAGACCAGAGAAAAGTACAATCGCCGTTACAAATACCTTTTGATCGACGAGTACCAGGACACGAATCGTCCGCAGTACGAGTTGATGAAGCTGCTTGCGGGCGCGGAGGGGAATGTCTGCGTGGTGGGCGATGAGGATCAGTCGATCTATAGCTGGCGCGGCGCGGACATTAAAAACATTCTCGAGTTCGAGAAAGACTTTCCGGCGGTGAAGACGATTCGCCTGGAGCAGAACTATCGCTCGACGCAGATGATTCTTGAAGGTGCGGGTGCGGTGGTGGCGCAGAATACGCAGCGCAAGGGCAAGAACCTGTTTACGACGCGCGAGGGCGGAAGCCTGATCGGATACTACGAGGCTCCCGATGGCGAGAACGAAGCGTTGTTTATTGCCGATCGCGTGCAGCGCTATCTGCGCGAGGCGGGACAGCAGCAGGACCTGCCTCGGTGCGCGGTGCTGTATCGAACGAACTCGCAGTCGCGGCTGGTGGAAGAGGCGCTGCGCCGGTACCAGATTCAGTACCACATGGTGGGCGGGTTCAGCTTCTACGATCGCGCCGAGGTGAAGGACATTCTGAGCTACCTGAAGCTGGTGCAGAATGTGCATGACTCGGTGGCGCTGGGACGGGTGGTGAACTCGCCGCCGCGTGGGATTGGCAAGACGACGATGGAGACGCTGGAGCGGATGGCGCTCTCGACCGGCATGAGTACGTGGGATGCGATCGCGCGGGCGATTGAAGACAAGCTGCTGCCGGCGCGGGCGTTGCAGGCGCTCAGCGGGTTCAGGCGGCTGATCGAAGATGCGCGGGCTATGCTTGGGCCGGGGTTTGCGGAGAAGCTGGCGGGCGATGTGGCCGGGGATGTGGGAGAAGTGAGTGACGCTTCCCTGCCCGCTGCAGGTATCGCCGATGAGGACATATCGTTCGGCTTTGGTGGCGAAGAGTCAGGGGCTGAAGCGGTTGAGGCGGAAGATACCTGTGCGGGAACGAGCTTCGATACGAGCTTCAACTTCGGCTTTGATTTCGGGCCGAGCGAGGAGATCTCTACGCTTGCTGCGGAGAACGCGACGGACTCGGACGAGTCGCATGGAATCGATGCAGCGAGCTTCAATCCGTTTGCGCCGGTGGTGTTGAAGAGGTCTGCAGGAACGAGCATGGAGCGCGCCGCCGAGATCAAGATGGAAGATGAGCGGCCGGCGTTTCGCAAGCCGGGAGACGCGGCGACCCTGCCGGAGCTGATCAAGTTTTTGAACGATCGCAGCGGATACATTCGCGCGCTGGAAGAAGAGGCGACTCCGGAGTCGTTCTCGCGAATTGAGAATTTGAAGGAACTGGCCAACGCAGCGCAGGATGCGCAGGAGCGGGGCGAGACGCTGCACGAGTTTCTCGACCACGCGGCGCTGGTCTCGGACGCAGACAGCTACAGCGAAGAGGCGCGCGTCACGTTGATGACGCTGCATGCGGCGAAGGGTCTGGAGTTTCCGCTGGTGTTTCTGACTGGCATGGAGGAAGGCCTGTTTCCACATTCGCGCACCCTGACAGACCCCACAGGTCTTGAAGAGGAGCGGAGGCTTTGCTATGTGGGCATGACGCGCGCGATGGATACGCTAGTGATGACGCGGGCGCGGTATCGGAGGCGATACGGGAGCGATATGCCGGAGTCGAGCATTCCTTCGCGGTTTCTGGAAGAGGTGCCGAGCCGTTTGGTGGAAGACCTGGGAAGCCCTCCGGCGCGGCCGCAGTTTTCGGGCTCGGAGTACAACTGGAGGTCGCCTGCGGGGGGTGCGTATGCGACTCCATATCCGAAGACGAATCGAACGGGACGCGAGGGCGGCGAAGAGGGGGAGCGCCACTACAGCTACGAGGATGAAGATCAGACGGCCGGAGGTGGAGATCAGGGTGCGAGGGCTGCGGCGCGTGCGGCTACCGGGTATGGTGCTGTGCGGGCTGGACTGGGTGGGCGGCCTGGGGTGTCAGGGCAGTCGGGAAAGCCGGGGCAAACGGGTCAGTCGATAGACAATATTGCGAGCTTCTTCCAAGCGCGGGGCCAGAAGATTACGCGACCGAAGCTGGAGATCGAGGCTCCTGCGGGCAAGACCGGATTGAAGCAGGGTACACGTGTGCGGCATCCGAAATACGGCGAAGGAACGGTGTTTCGGCGCGAAGGCGATGGGGATGATGCAAAGATTACAGTACAATTTCAACAGCATGGCGTGAAGAAGCTGGTGGAGAAGTTTGCCCAGCTGGAACGCCTGTAACGTTGCGGACAAATTTCACAGTTCAAGAAAGACTGACAGATTAATGGCAAACACCAAGAGCATCACCGACACCCAGGAACGCAAGAAGGTAAAGCGCGCGGCGCGCAAGAAGGCAGCTCCGAAGGCTCCTCGCACGGGTGCCCGCGGCGAGAACAAGCAGAAGATGAAGAAGGCCTCCCGCGGCCAGAGCAAGCGATAGGTTTCTGGTTCGGAGCGGGGCTTTCGGCAATGTTTGTAGGAAGCTCCGCACTCGGAAATGATTGCGGATTTCGATCGCAGCATGGGATGCAATGAGCAGTTGAGACGCCCCGCTACTATTTTTTTTCGACGCGAGGAGCGAGCGCGCTGGCCAGGCAAATCTTTCGCACTAAGTCGATCGACAAGCTGATCTCTGAATCGGAGAAGCCGGAACACGCGCTGAAGAAGACGCTGGGGCCGGTTTCGCTGACGGCGCTGGGTATCGGCGCGGTGATTGGGTCGGGGATCTTTACGGTGATCGGTGTGGCGATCGGCGGCAACCCTGCTGCGTTGGCTTCGTGGGCCGACTCGCCGGTGATCGACCTGCTGCTGCATCACGGTGCGATTGCGGGGCGGCCGGGAGCGGGGCCTGCGCTCGCGATTTCGCTTGTGCTGGTTGCGATTGTGTGCGCGCTGACCGGGCTCTGCTATGCGGAGCTGGCGTCGATGATTCCGATTGCGGGCTCAGCCTATACCTATACGTATGCGACGCTGGGCGAACTGGTGGCCTGGATCATCGGATGGGACCTGATTCTGGAATACGCGTTCAGCAATATGAGCGTGAGCGTAGGGTTCGCGGCGCATGTGGTGGCGTTGCTGGACTGGGCGGGTCTGGGGCTGTCGCCGAAGTGGCTTTCTCCGGCCTATCTTCCGCTTGGACTGCAGGACCTGCAGGGTAAGGAGATCTATCCTGCCGGGTGGCATGCGGGGTTCAACATTCCGGCGTTCCTGATCGTGCTTTTGCTGACCGTGGTGCTGGTGCGCGGGATACGCGAATCTGCTCGAACGAACAACATCATGGTGCTGGTGAAGATTGCAGCCATCCTGCTGTTCGTGTTCTTCGGGCTGAGTTTTATTCATCCGGCGAACTACCATCCGTTTTCGCCGAATGGATGGTCGGGTGTGCTGGCGGGCGGATCCATCATCTTCTTCACGTATATCGGGTTCGATTCGGTTTCGACGGCGAGCGAAGAGTGCAAAAATCCGAGGCGGGATGTGCCGATCGGGATCCTGGCGACGCTTGTGGTGTGCACGATTCTGTATATCGGTGTGGCTGTGGTGCTGACGGGCCTGGTGCCGTGGCAGAGCGTGGCGGGCGATGCGGCGCCGGTGGTGAATGCGTTGAAGCGGGTGGCGGAGGGGCCGGGGGGCGCGCGCCTGCACTGGGTGCAGCTGGCGGTGCTGATCGGTGCATTGGTGGGGATGATTTCGTCGATTCTGGTGTTCCAGCTTGGGCAGGCTCGGGTGTGGTTCGCGATGTCGCGCGACCGGCTGCTGCCGGATGTGTTCAGCAGGGTGCATCCGCGGTTTCGTACGCCTGCGTTTGCGACGTGGGTTGCGGGTTTTCTGGTGGCGATTCCTGCGGGTTTGTTCGATGTCGGCACGTTTGCGGAGATGTCGAATATTGGAACCCTGTTTGCCTTCGTCCTGGTGTCGATCGGAGTGGTGGTGCTGCGGTACAGGGAGCCTGAACGGCACCGTGGATTCCGGGTTCCGTTTGGGCCGGTGATCCCGGTGCTGAGCGTTCTGTTTTGCGTGCTGCTGATGGCGGGGCTGCCTGCAAAGACGTGGATCCGCTTCTTCGTGTGGCTCATCGTGGGACTTGTCGTGTACGTGCTGTACAGCCGAAAACGGAGCGAGTTTTACGCGGGAAGCTAAGCGGCTTTCCTGCTGGTAGGTATAGGATCCGGGGTGTCGAAACCCACGTCCGCCAAACCGGACGTGGGGAGTCAAAGCAGAAGCTGAAGCAGCGGCGGTAAAAGGAGAGTGCCCATGAAGACATCGCTCGTCTGGTACACGCTCTACTGGGCTTGGGTAGTGTCGGAGGTGCTCGTCCTGCTGGTAACGCGAACCCGGGCAGACAAGGGCGATGTCCGAGATCGCGGATCGCTGTTGATACTGTGGCCGGTGATCGCCGCTTCGCTGACTTTGGGATCGTGGTTCGGCGAAGCACATGCTCCTACGATCTTTGCCGGAGCTCACTGGGTTCGCCTGGTGAGCGTAGGGGTGCTGGCGGTAGGCATTGGGATTCGCTGGACGGCGATCCTTACGCTGGGCAGATCGTTCAGCGTCAACGTCGCTATCCGCGCGACGCAGACGGTCCATCGGTCGGGCGTCTTCCGAGTCGTTCGCCACCCGTCGTATTCGGGTCTTCTGCTGATCCTGGCGGCGATTGGACTGCATACCCGCAGCTGGATTGGACTTGCCATCATTACGATTTTTCCGGCGATGGCTTTGCTCTACCGCATTCACGTCGAGGAGGCAGCTTTGCGCGACGCGTTTGGAAGTGAATACGAAAGCTATAGCAGGACCACACGGCGACTGGTTCCGGGTCTGTACTGATGGAATCGGTGGCGAGGCAGCCTCAGGGTTCCCAGCTACTGACGATTCCGGCAGGTTACGTGCGCGGTGCTTTGCCCTAAACTAAACCTATGGCGCGTAAGCAGGCGAAGGCAGCCCCTGAGATCGAGGTAACAGATTGGCTGCGTGGGCTGCCGAAGGTGGAGCTCCATCTGCACCTCGAAGGCACGATTCAGCTGGATACGCTGCTGGAGCTGAGCAAGCGGCACGATCCGGCCCCGTTGACGGCCGCAGCGGCGAAGAAGTTATACGTATACGAGAACTTCCTCGGCTTTATGGAGTCTTTCAAGGCGGTGTCGGCGCGGCTGAAAGGCCCGGAAGATTATGAACTGATCACGTACAACATGATCCGAGACCTGGCGGCGCAGGGTGTGGTGCATGCCGAGGTGTATATCTCGTTTGGCATCATCTACTACTGGAAGAATGCAGAGGTGGAGCCGTATGTGGAGGCGATCGAACGCGGGCGTCTGCGTGGAGAGAAGGAATTCGGCACAACGGTGTACTGGCTGATCGACGCGGTGCGGCACTTTGGCGCGGAAGAGGCGGCGAAGGTGTTTCGCAAGGCGGCGGAGCTGCGGAAGCGGTACCCGAGCATTGTCGGCATTGGCATTGGAGGCGATGAGGCGCGGGGCAGCGCGGACCTGTTTCGCGAATCGTACGCGGACGCAAAAGCGGCGGGGCTGCGGCTGACGGCGCATGCGGGAGAGACAATCGGGCCTGAAAGCATCTGGGCGGCGATTAACATCGGGGCGGAACGCATTGGGCATGCGCTTTCGGCGCAGCACGATCCCGAGCTGATGGAGGTGTTGGCGGCAAGGCAAGTGCCTCTGGAGCTGAACGTGACCAGCAACATCCGCACGGGGTGCTGCAAGAGCCTGGACGAACATCCGGTAAGGCGCTACTTCGACTCGGGTCTGATGGTCACGATCAACTCGGATGATCCACCGATGTTCGGGAGCAACCTGCTGGAGGAGTATGTGCTGGTGCAGGACCGATTTGAATTTTCGCTGGACCAGATGCGGGAGCTGGCGGCGAATGCGGTGGAGGCGAGCTTTCTGCCTCCGGACCGGAAGCTGGACCTGATACGGCGGGTGGAGCAGTACGGGTTTTGATCCCGGCGAACGGGAGACTTGTGCTGCTCGTTCTGTTGGGGCTGGGAGACCGCAGCGAAGTCCGCGCTATGGGCAGAGGGCGGCAAGTGACGTAATAGTGGTCAAAAGGGTATGCCTGAGGGCTCGGCCCTGGGCTTGGTGCGAGCAGACACCGCGCCCCGGAATCCCATGCCCAGGAATGAGAGTTCGAAGACCTGCGTACCGTGAGCTCGATCGGGCAATCTCCCGAGAAGAATCGTGCTATTGCGCACGTCAATCTGGGCGCATGCCGTGTGCTTTCCTAGAGGGGCAAACAACATCGCTGCTTTCGGCGTCTCCTCTTTTTCGTTATCCTGCGCTTTGTCTTTACCCCATGTCTTGTAGAGCCCGAGATACGCATAGTTCTCCGTCTGACCGCCGACGGAATGCCCATATGCGAAGAGCAGCTGAAGGCCGGGGCCTTTGAAGTGGTAGTAGCCGCCTGCGTCGATCAGGGTGGAGGCTTGCGTTTGAGCGGCAGCGAAGCCTTGTCGGGCGTGGGAAAAGACCGCGCGGTTGAACGGCCGAGGCGTTTGCTGATGTTGCGCTCGATGAGCAACCCGCCGTAAGGATAGTTTCGGTACGGCGTCTGCGGAACGACGGCATAGCCGACACCACCATCGAGACCCCAGGACCCCAGGAGCCGATCTTCTTGTAAGCCCAGAGAGGAAGCTTGTACCAGACGTGACCGACGCCCAGGCCGTTGGAGTAACTGCCGGTCGGGATCTCGAACATGGTGAAGGAGCCGATCTGGGGGCGATGTTTTGTTTCTTTGAACCAGGCTACTTTAGCGCCAAGCTCCATGTCGGTGAAACCGAAGGCGGAAGGGCCGGTCCCGCCAGGAGCGTAGATGGGGTTATTGGCAGGACTGATGCTGCCCCAAGGGACAATGACGTGAAGTTGAAGCCGGGGCAAAGCTCCCCAATTGAACTCAAAGGCGGGACCGAGGGAGTCGATCTCTGCCGGTGTACCGCCGGCGGTGCCGAACACGTAGAACTCGTAATGCCCGTAGTCGACAGGAACTGGATCATCGGTCTGGAAGGGCGGACCGGCCTGCCCCTGCAGCATAGGCGCGGCGAGAGTGACAAACAGGAACAGCGTGAGTATCGGCAGCTTGCAGATGGTTTTGGCCCGCATCCGATTCTCGGCCCTCCGTCAAGCTTCAGCGAAGTTGAGGCGCACCGCGATCCGATGTGCCTCCGTTCAGGAGTGTGTCTGCAACGGCAGGTTTTTACGATTACGGTCCGCTAGGACGGGGGAGATGCGGCTTTTCCGGTGTTGCGCATGCCGAGGATGTGGAAGTCTTTCAGGCCGCCCTTGAGAATGTAGACCAGGCGATTGTTTCCATTCGGATCGGTGGGGCGGAGAAAGAAGCCGGTTTCGAGTACGAAGTCACGTGTGTTGCTGATGATGCCTTCGATCATCTCGCCGTCGTAGAAATAGACCCTGACCCAGAGGCCGGGTACGATTGGCGCGTGCTCGTGGAAGTGGAGGGCGCGGTGCTTCAGGTCGCCGTCGAAGGTCTTGACGAAGAAGACAGCTTTGGCATCCTGGGTGGGAACATCTTCGACCTTCTCGGAATCGAGGAGTTTGAGGCGGATCGAATCGAGCGGATAGACGGGATCGTTTCGCAACAGCTGCTCGATCGAGCCCAGATCCTTAGGCTCGATAAAACCCCGGACGGCATGGTTCTCGAAGCGGACTACGACCCGGTAGGTTTCGTCCTGCGGATCTTTCTCTGACTTCATGAGGCCTTACGCCTGGTTGCGGGGTGATAGATCATATTGCTTTATCTTATACAAAAGAGCCTTGTAGCTGATCTGCAGATCGTTTGCAGCGGCTTTTCGGTTCCAACCCACACCTTCGAGGACCTGCGCGATGGCGGTCGACTCGGCATCGCCCTTGAGGCTGCGCACCATGGCCTTGAGGCCGGCGCCGTTCTGAGCGTCCTGGGGCTGTGAAGCAGGGGCGGCTCCTCCCTGGTAGGCGGAGGCCGGGGCGAGCTCGTCGACAATCGATTTCTCTTCTCCGAGGACCAGATATCGGTTGATGACGTTCTCCAACTCACGCAGGTTGCCGGGCCAGGTGTGCTCGGTCAGGGCGTTGAGCAGGTTGGGGGAGAAGGAAAGCGGCTGGCGGTCGTAGCGCTTGGAACCCTTGCGCATGAAGTATTCGGCCAGGACAGGAATCTCTTCCTTGCGTTCGCGCAGCGGCGGAATGCTCAGGGTGAAGCCGTTGAGGCGATAGTAGAGATCCTCGCGGAAGGTCTTCTGCGCCATGGCTTCCTTCATATTGATGTTGGTGGCGGCGATGACGCGGACATCTACCTTCATGGGCGAGCGGCTGCCGAGGCGCGAGAATGTTCCGTCCTGCAGTACCTGCAGCAGTTTGGCTTGGAGGATGGCCGGCATCTCTCCGATTTCGTCGAGGAAGATGGTTCCGCCGGTGCAGACTTCGAATTTTCCTGGCTTGGTCTTGACGGCTCCGGTGAAGGCGCCCTGTTCGTATCCAAAGAGCTCGCTTTCGAGCAGGTCCGCGGGGACGGCGGCGCAGTTCACCTTGAGGAAGATGTTCTGGCTGCGAGCGGACATCTTGTGGGTATAGAGGGCGAGAATCTCCTTGCCGGTGCCGCTCTCGCCGAGGATCAGGAGGGGAATATCGGCTCGGGCGACCAGGGCGGCCTGGGCTTCGAGGTCGCGCATGCGTTTGCTGGAACGGACGAAGGAGTGGGTCTCGTTGAGCGGGATCTCCTTGAGCGCATCGGCCGCAGGCACCTTCTTCTCTGCAGAGATGAGGTTTTCTTCGATGGCCTGTTCGACGTCGCTGCCGACAAACGGCTTCATGACGATGGCGCGGACGCCGAGACGGATGACCATTTCAAGATCGCGGAGGTCAGCCGAACAGGACAGAACAACCACCGGGAGGTGGGGCCTTGAGCACCGGATATGGGTCAAAAGCGGGAGGGGGTCACGGTTGGCGTGCAAGGCGAGCAGGAGGAGGTCGGGCTGCTCGGCTTTATCCAGCCGATCGAGCAGAATCTGCTCGTCCGAAAACAGGCTCACAGCATATTTCGAGGAAAGCGTGAGTCGAAGATACTCGAGCACGGCCAGGTCAGGCTCGAGGATCAGGATTTGAGCGCGCGCTCTCCCATTCGACTTCAAGGCAGAACCTGGATAAGACAGCGAAGCGGACATACAAGTACCCCTATTGCCGGCCTGAATTCTGCTGCCCAGACTCGGCTTTACTTCTGGACCCGCATGTCGATCGGGTCCCTACCAACTCACACTTAGGTGGTTGCAAAGTGAGGAGTTCCTTTCGAGCTTCCTACTCTGCAAATTCTAGACTGTTTTCCCGTGCATATGGTTAAGAATGTTAATAACTTTGCCGACAAAAGGGCAAAGCTTTTCCACTCCTATTTCGAGTAGGCATAGCTTACATGCTAACCGACACGTTTGAGTAACAAAAAAGGGACATTTTTTCGCCTCATTACTTTAGTTAGAGGGATGGGCGGTTCCTTCCAAATGCGGGAGGAGGCAGGGTTTGGGGCGCTTTGATGGGCCTTGGGTCTCTGAAATGGCACAATCTTCCATGAACTTCGACACGGTATGCGCTTTGGGGAATAGAATTGGCGCTCAACGTGCAGTGTGAAATGCATTGCACGCTTGTATCTCTGCGGACACCGATAGGAAAATGCCCTTGGTTCACCATGCCGAATCCGCAGTCTCGCTGAATCTGCCGCCGCTCGATATTATTTTCGGCAAAACCGCCGCGATGCAGGCCGTCCGCAACAAGCTGGAGCGCGTCGCCGAAACCGATGTTCCTGTCCTGATTCAAGGAGAAAGCGGCACGGGCAAAGAGATTTGCGTACGGCTTCTGCATGCCTATTCGTTGCGGGCACGGGGTTCTCTGGTTAAGGTGAGCTGTCCGGCGATCCCGCATTCGCTGCTCGAGACTGAGCTGTTCGGCTACGAAAAAGGCGCATTTACGGGCGCTATGGTCACGAAACTTGGACGTGTGGAGCAGTCTCACAACGGCACGCTGTTCCTGGACGAGGTCGGTAGTCTCGATCTTTCGGTTCAATCGAAGCTGTTGCAGGTGCTCCAGGATGGCACCTTTGTCCGCGTGGGAGGGCAGGAACCCCGATCGATCGCCACCCGGCTGGTGTCGGCTGCCAACACCGACCTGCGGACCCAGGTCGAGGACGGCACCTTCCGCCTGGACTTCCTGTTCCGCATCAATGCCGTCACGATTTCGCTGCCCCCGCTGCGTCAACGGATTGCCGATCTGCCTATTTTGATCGACTACTTCATTGAGCACTATGCAAAAGTTTTCCATAACACGCCGGAACTGCTTTCCAAGAGCGCTGTTCGCCTGATGCAGAACTATCACTGGCCGGGCAACATCCGGCAGCTTGAAAACCTTATCCGAAGCTACGTGCTGATCGGCAGCGAAGAGGCCCTGGTGTCGGAGTTGATGCCGGAGCCGCCGCGCGGAGGAATCGTTACCGAGATCGATCTCAGCGAGCCGGTATCGCTCAAGAACATCACGAAAAAGGCGACGCAGGATCTTGAGCGGCAGATCATATTGAAGGTACTCAAGGAAAATAGCTGGAACCGTCAGAAGACGGCGAAATGGCTTCAGATCAGCTATCGTTCGTTGCTGTATAAGCTGAGCGAGGCCGGAATGCCCGAGGTGCCACCGCGGCCTTTGCGCATTCCGCACCTGGCGAAGAAGGATGAGGAGCGTGGGCTAAAACCGGCGCTCTCTTCGCGTACCCGCGTTTACTGACAATCAAAGGCTGTGCTGCCGGACGGTCCGCCTGCGCGGCGCGCGGTCACTTCGTGACGTGTATACGGTCTGGGCAGGATATGCTGCATGGGCTCTCCCGTTGGTCGGGAGGGAGACTACTGCGAGCCCTGTCTGCGGATAATTGTCTTAACCGTCTCGAACATGATGAGTAGATCGAGCCCGAGTGTCATGTGCTTGATGTAGTAGAGGTCGAACTCGAGTTTTTCGCGTGCCTGCTCGAGCGTTGCGCCATACCCGTAGCGGACTTGGGCCCAGCCGGTCAGACCGGGCCGGATCATATGTCGGAGATTGAAGTAGGGGATCTGCTCCGACAGCCAGGGGACAAACTCCGGCCGCTCCGGTCTGGGTCCGACAAAGCCCATGTCGCCTCGGAGTACGTTCCAAAGCTGCGGCACTTCGTCGAGCCTGGTTTTGCGCATGAACATGCCGACCCGGGTGACGCGAGGATCGTTCTTGGTCGCCCACTTCGCGCCGGCGACTTCGGCATCGGTCCGCATGGTGCGAAATTTATAGACGGAGAAGTTTTTGCCTCCCATACCCACCCGCGTCTGCCGGAAGAAGATCGGCCCGGGAGAGGAGAGCCGCACCAGAAGCACGACGAACGGCAAAAACGGAAGAAATAGCAGCAGACCAACGGCAGCGGTCAGGGTCGAGACGATGCGCCGCGCGATCTGCTGCGAGGGCTTGACGCGAAAACCTTCGCTATAGATGAAGCTGCTGGGCCGGAGACCGTCGAGATACAGTTTGCCGGTGAGCCGTTCGAGCAGGCTGCCGGCCTCTTCGATGACGACTCCCTGAAAGCGCAAGTTGAGCAGTTCGCGCAGGGGAAGCTCTCCGCGGCGGTCTTCCAAGGCGACGATGACGCGGTCTATCTTCGGCTTCGCCCCTCCAAAGCCCTCAAGTGCGGCATTGAACGCCTCTTTGCGTTCAGCCTTGTCCGCGAGATAGCCGCCCCAGCCGATCACCTCCATACCGGCGTCTTTGCGGCTGCCGAGCAGATCGACGACTTTTTGTGCGCGCTCTCCTGCTCCAAGGACGTAGACACGCTCGCGAAACATCTCGCGGCCGATGATCCACTCGTAGGCGCTGCGCCAGGCAACGAGGGCGATGGTAAGGAAGATGAGACCGAGCAGAAGGACGTAGCGGGCGATGTCGGCGTCGGGGAAGACCCAGACTATGGCCGAGAGCAGGAAGGACAGGAAGCCGAGGACGAGCAGAAGGCGGAAGTAAATCTCCCAGCGCTCGGTCATACGCTGCGGCTCGTACAGGTCGAAGTAGTAGGAGCTGAGCAGGGTCAGGATCGTAAGCCCGAGGATCTTCAGGCTTCCATACTCGTAGTTGAGGACGAGATACGTGTCCGGACCCACCAGAAGGACCATCGCCAGCAGGAAGCAGCCACTCACGATCAGCGCTTCACACAGTAGGAGGACGATGGTACGGGTGGGATAGTACACGTTCAAAAGCCGGATCATCGGTTCGCTCGCTCCTCTTAGTGCGCGGCGGCTTCGTAGCCGTAGTAGCTGCCAACCTCAGGAGCATCCTGAACGGCGTTTAAGACGAATCCAAGAAGATTTGCGGCCTTCAACTCGCTTTGCGCACGCTGGGCAACCTGGAATTTGGTGACACCTTCCCGTGCCACCAGCAGCACACCATCGCAGGACCGGGCGAGATTGACCGCATCCGAGACCGGAAGTACGGGCGATGAGTCGATGATGATCCAGTCGAAGTAGGGTGCCACGAGCTGAAGCAGCTCCCCGAAACGCGGGCTGCCCGAGAGGTCCGCAGCCTTGTCGCCTCCGTTGCCACCGGCGATGAAGGTGAGGTTGGCCAGCATCGGCTTTGCTACTTCCGTGATCTCGTTCGGCACCTCGGGACGCTGCATGACTTCGACGGCGCTGGCTTTGCCGGCAAGATAGTCGGCCAGGCCAGGCTGTGAATCGCATCCGAGAAGCTGGTGCACGGTGTAACGCCGCATATCGCCGTCTATCAGCAACACCTTGCTGTTTTTGTGGCGGGCCAGACTGAGTGCGAGATTGGTGGAGACAAAGCTCTTGCCTTCCTGCGGCATGGCGCTGGTGACCAGGAGGCTTTTGAGCGGTTTGATGTCGCGGGTCTCGAACAGACGAGAGCGCAGGCTGCGAAACTGCTCCACGGCGGATCCCCGTTCGAGCAGAGCAGGCAGCTGTTTGAGCGAAAGCGACCATGGGCGGGCAACAATCTTGTTGAAGTCGAGCAGATCCAGTCCAACGTGCGCCTCGGTGGGGGAGGCATACCGTTCGGCAAAGGGAGAGGCAGGCGCGGACTCGGCGACCGACGCTGCCGCGGCAAACCGCTCCTTGACCGTACGCTGCAGGACCGGGCGGTCGACAACAGAGCGGCTGGCGGTCGCGCGTTCAGGAGATCCTCGTTCGGGCAGCGTGGCTTCAGAGATCTCGTTTTCGGTTTCGGGGCGCTCTGTTGTCCGTTCGGACTCCGCCCTTTGTAGTGCGTCGTAGATGCGGCTCATCGTTCGTGCCTTCCCGGAGTATCTCCGCTAAATCCGCTCATAAAGCTTTGTTCTCGGCCATTTGAATCCCGGCTGCTTGCATCCTGGCTGCTTGTGGAACCCTGAAGTCCTCCGCCCCCGAGCGCCATCGAGGAGACCATAAAAGGCTGAACGTCGAGCTCAAGCTCTGCCGCTACCCCTTCGAGCATTGCCGCGGTAACCTGCTGCACTTGTTCGACGTAGGCCACAATCAGGGCATGCTCGCAAAGCAGGTTGATGATGCGCGGGATGCCGCGACTGTAGCGATGGACAAGGTCGAGGGCTTCGGGCGAAAACAGCGCCCAGCCCGCTCCGGCGATGCGCAGACGCTCGGCGACATAGGCGTGGGTCTGGCTTTCGGTCAGGGCCTGGGTGCGGCACCATAACGAGACGCGCTGGCGCAGTTGGCGCACGCTGGGGTGGCGGAGCTTCTCTTCGAGCTCAGGCTGGCCGGACAAGACAATCTGGAGCAATTTTTCCGAGGAGGTTTCAAGGTTGGTCAGCAGCCGGATCTCTTCGAGCAGCTCCCACGACAGGTTCTGCGCCTCGTCGACGACGACAACACAGGTCTCTTCGAGGCGAAAACGTTCGATCAGCCAGCGGTTCAACTGGAGCAGCATACCGGACTTAGTTCGAGTTGCTGGAATGATCCCGAAGTCGGTCATCACGAACTCGAGAAAGTCGAGCACGTCGAGTCTCGGGTTGAAGACGAAGGCAGTTGAAACCCGACGTCCGTGGAAGGAACTGAGGGCTCTTCGCAGCAGTGTGGTTTTGCCGGTGCCTACCTCGCCGGTCAGCACGGTAAATCCTTTGCGAGCCGAGATGCCGTACTCCAGGCAGGCCAAAGCCTCGCGGGTATGCGGCATCATGTAAAGAAACCGGGGGTCCGGGCTGGTGCCGAAGGGACTGCTTTGCAGCTTGAAGAAAGTGTTATACATCATCCACCCGCATTCATCAGCGGCTTAGGGTCTGCCGGGGCATTCGGACCGCGCAGGCCAAACCACCTTCGCGTGGCCGGAGGCGGTCCGCTCTCATTGTTATAGGCAATGACTCCAAGCGTCGGCAGCTTGGTGAACGCCCATATGTCGCGGTCGCTGCGCAGCGCGGTGTCGCCGTATTCCAGCAAGGCGACGATCAGAAGTCCAAGTCCTAAACCTGCAGCCAATCCACCGGCCACAAAGGCGGGGCGCTTGGGGGTTGCCGGCTCCTCGGGCAGGTTGGGTTCATCCATGACCCGGAACTGCTCTCCCTGCTGGCGCTTTTCAAGGTCGGTCGCCATCTTGGACTGGTTCATTTTGTTCAGCAGGTCATCGTAGAACGCCTGCGCCGTCTGGTTGTCGCGGGTGATGCTCTTATACTCCTCCTCGACGGCCGGGCTCGAGGAGACGCGCTCCTGGTACATTCGCAACTGTGCCTGGATGGAGGCCTGATCTTTCTTCTTCTGCGCGATGCCTGCGTCCATGGAGCGGATCTGCGCTTTGAGCTGCAGGGTGCTCATCGAGTCGGTGGGCCTGGCGGTGGTGGCGACGGAGGGCGCGCTGGACACGGCGGCAGGCGCCTGTGCGATCTTCTGCCGCAGCTCCTTGATCTTGCGCCGCACCGTGACTACATCGGGATAGTCGTCGGTATAGCGGGAGGAGAGGTCCGCCTCTTCGGAAACAAGCTGCTGCAACTCGGCCTGCTGCGCACCGGGCGCTGCGCCGCCATGCTCGGCGGTTGCGGCCGACTGGCTCTGCTGCAGCGAAAGCATCGACTCGGCATAGCTGCGGTCCTGCTCCATGCGCGCCAGACCCTGGGTCGCCGCGTCGAGCTGCGTATTCAGGCTGGTCATCATGTTGATGTTCGCATTTTCGGCGCCTGGGAGCTTGCCCATGTAGGTCTGCTGGAACTTGGCGAGCTTCGCGTCCTCTTCATCGAGCTTGGCCTTGGCATCGGCGAGCTGGCCCTTGAGGAAGTCTGTGGTTCCGGCCGCGGACGCAGCGCGATCGTTCAGGTTCTCGCTGACGAATAACGAGGTGATCTCGCCGCAGACCAACTGGGCGGTGCGCGGGTCGCCGGCCTTGAATGAGATGAAGAACCCCGGAAGGCCGTTGGAGCGTGCGATCTCCGACTGGATGGGGGTTATCCCGATGTTCTTGCGGGTCAGATCGATGCGGTCGTCCATGCTCATCTTCGAGTTGGCGAACAGGTTGAAGCGCTCGATGATAGGCTGCAGGCGCGAGCGGCTAAGGATCTGCTCCTTCATCGAGGCCAGCCGTCCGGAGAGGTCTTCGGTGACGACGGGTTTGACGTAGGAATCGGGGACTTTCTGCTGTTCGACCAAGACCAGGGTCTGGGAGATGTACTGCGGCTGAATCAGAAAGGTGATGGCATAGCCGACGATGGGGAGGAGGATTGCGGGGATGACAATAATCCACCATCTCTTCTTGAGAATGGTGATGTAGTCCTGAACCGTCAGAGCGCGATGACCAAGCATATTGACTCCTAAAATTGTCCCAGGCGGGTCGAGCGCGGAGTGAAGGTTACTCCGATGCCGAACGTGTGGGATGTGCCGCCGAACGCATTCTGTGCGTTCAACGAGCTGCTAAACGACTGATGCTGGGCGGTATAGCTGAGGAAACCGGAGAATGAGTTGTTGATGCGCCGGGTCGCCTGAACGCCGCCATACACGGTATTGAAGACGGTGTTGGCGGGGCCGGAGCCGCCGGGCACGAACTGCTGGCTCAGTCCGGAGGTGCGGACATAGGCCCCGGTCAAAGAGACGACCCAGTCGCGTCCATAGGATCGGCCGACGCTTCCCGCGATGCTATCGGACAGGGCTCCTGGAATGACGCCGGAACCGCCATTGACTCCTCGCGAATAGCTTAGGGAGCCGTGAGTGTAGCGATGGAAGTACGAGAGGGTTGCACTGACTGCCACATTCAGGCTGTTCGGGATCAACGCGGTGTCGGAGCTCGAAACCCACTGCGGACCGGCAGAGACGTCCATGCTGAGAGAACGGCTCAAGGTCCTCTGATAGGACAGATTCAGCCCTTTGGTCTGGAAGTCCGGTTGAAAAAATCCGGTTTGCTGGCCGGAGAAGGAGAAGGTCGAGTAGATGGCATCGACGCCCACCGAGCTTCGCGCGTCGATGCGGCGGTTGACCCCGACCGAGCCGCTGACTTCCGAGGTGTTCAGCCCGTAACCACCATAGCTTGCATTGTTGTTATTGCTGTCGTTGAGGAAGTGAAGCACCGACCAGGAGCCTGTGCCGCTGATCGAAGTGGCGTGACCGATCTGCCGTTGGACGCTTCCGCTCAGCGAGTTACCGATGCGGTTGCCGGAGGTGGACAACACTCCGCCGGATGGCCCATAGGCCGGGCCTTGCACCGGGATCACGCCCAGATCGCCAACGCCCGCAATTCCCGAAAGGCCGGTGGTGGGAGACTGGGGCAGGAAGCTGAAGGAATCCGACACATTGAAGACCCAGCTGCGCGTGACGAGACCCTGCGATACTGCGACGTTTTGGTAGGTTGTAACGCCCTGGCCTTGCTGGTTGGGCAGGAGCACGCCCCCTGCGAAGAGCAGGTTGAACGGGAGGTCCTGGCTTTTGCCCTGGTAGGCCACATCACCCGAGAGCGCCGTGGTCGAGCTTGTCTGGCCTGAGCCATAAAAGCCAAACTGCACGAGTTCGGAGGCGCTAAGGGCATAGTGCAGGACGCCATCGAGAGGGGGCAGAAAGGGATCGGGGTTCGAAACGGCAACGCCAGCCGGCACAGCTTGCCCAAAGAAAGGCAAAGCCGCGAGAAAAAGCAGTGTCGGGACGGCGATCCGGATCTTCGTATCTTGTGTCATGGGACGACGTGTCATGGGACGACGATCGTATCTCCAGGCAGCAGCGCGACTCCCTGGTTGTCGCCTTTCAGCGCTTTTTTATAGTTGAATGGAAGCTTCTCCTGCTTGCCATTGACGGTCCGCAGAAGATAGATGTGCTTGGAGCTTGCGAACTGCGTCAGGCCGCCAGCAGTCACAATCGCCTGGAGGGCGGTCATGCCGGGGGTCAGCATCACCGGGCCAACCTTGCCTACCTCGCCCACCATGAAGATTCTCTGGCTGTTGACGCCAAGCACAACGACGGTCACGACCGGATCCTGGATATATTTCTTCAGCTTCTGGGTGATGTCGGCCGACAGGTTCATCGGAGTGCGCCCCGCTGCCGGTAGATCGCCGACCAGGACCAGAGAGATCATCCCGTCCGGCCTGACGGGAAAGGTGCCGGAGAGCGTGGGCTCCTTCCAGACGGTAACCTGCAGTGAATCTTCGGGTCCGATGATGTACCGCGCCGCATCCATGGGGCCGGCATAGTTGGCGGCCGGCTCTGCCGAGGATGCTGCGGCTGCGGAAGGCGGCGCTTGCGGTGAGGCTGCTGTCGCCGGCGAAACGGCCTGTGGCGAATTGGACTGAGGGGCAGTCTGGGGTGCGTTCATAGGGGTGATCTGAGCGTCACCCAAGACTGCCGTACCAAACAGAGTTAGAACCAAAATCCAGCGATACCGTTTCATCGAATTGCTCCCATCGTCTTGCCTGTGTCCCGTCTTCTTAGAATTGGCCGGGTAGTGTGCCTTTTGTCTCCCTCATGGTTGAATCTGTTCGAAGAAGACAAGAACTGACATGCAAGAGCAGTGCCAAAGGGCGGACATCCGAACCGATTTATTTTCGAAAACCGCAAAACCTTCAGGTGTAGTCGCAACTTCCTCGGATGCGTTCCGCACGGTATTCTCCGTATGCAGAGTAGCAGCCAAACTGTGAAATGTTTTTCCCATTCGGTGGCATGTTGCATACCACTTTCGTTCTCCGCCCCGCCGATTTGAAGAAAGAGTGCCTTTTCCATTGCGGAACGTCGATTGCATACGCATGATTCGTGAAGTATAACCTCTTACAAATGACGACTCCCAGTACGAACGCTGACCCACACCCGACGGCACTGATTGCGGCGGAGCCCGTACCGCACTCAGGTGCGGCCTCGAGGACGTGGCTTGTCTGGGCTCCTTATGCGGCTATTGCCATTCTTCTGGCCGTCATGTACCACAAGGTCCTCTTCAAGCTGGTCTACGACTGGTACACCATTCCGGATTACTCCCATGGGTTCCTCGTTCCGTTTTTTTCACTTTTCCTGCTTTGGGATAAACGAGAGAAGCTCCGGCGGATTCCGATCCAGCAAACGTGGAAGGGTATTCCTCTTGTCGTCGTCGCCATTGCGATTCTCATTCTCGGCGTTTACGGTGTTGACCTTTTCACGGCACGCATCTCGTTTGTGTTCCTGCTGGCGGGGCTGATCTGGACGCTCTTCGGATGGGAGATGCTTCGCGAACTCAGCTTTCCGCTTCTGGTCCTTGTGCTGGCAATTCCCTTTCCCACGATTCTGTTCAACAAGATTACCTTTCCTCTGCAGCTCTTCGCGTCGCGTATTGCAAGCAGCATTCTTCCCGTGCTCGGGGTTCCTGTGCTGCTGGAAGGGAATGTGATCCAGCTGCCGGTGATGAAGCTGGAGGTGGCGGAGGCTTGCAGCGGGATCCGGTCGCTGATGAGCCTGTTCACGCTCGCCGTGTTCTACGGCTACTTTTTGGAACGCACCACGCGCCGCCGTGTGCTTCTGGCGATCATCAGTATTCCAATCGCGGTCGCTGCGAATGTGCTTCGGATCGTCGGGACCGGGCTGTGCGTGCAATACTGGGACCCTACCAAGGCGCTCGGCTTCTTTCATGAGTTCTCGGGCTGGGTCATGTTCGTCATCTCGCTGGTCTGCCTGTACCTGGTCCATCGGCTGATGCGGCTCTTCTCTCCAGCGAAAGACTTTCCGGTGAAAGCGCAGGCTCTATGAAGTCTCCAAAATTCTGGACCATCTTCGTTCTTCTGCTGGCGACGGCGTTTGTGCTGGAAAGCCGCGGAGACACTGACAGCGTGCCTGCGAGCGAGCCGTTGCGTATGATGCCGCGGACCTTCAGTTCCCCCGCATTGGGGTCCTGGAGCTCGCAGGACTTTCCCCTGGATGACGACACCCTGGCGGTTCTTGGCAAGGGCGACTTCCTGAACCGGATGTATACGAGCAGCCAACCCTTGCTGATGCCTGCAGGCGACGGCCTTGCACAAACCAGTGTTGCCGCGCCGCCGATCAGCCTGTTTATCGGCTACTTCCCAACGCAGCGGACTGGCCAGACCATGCACTCGCCGCAGCATTGCCTTCCAGGAGCGGGCTGGACCTTCGATTCCGAACAATATGTCACTCTCAAGGACGCGGCGGGCAAGAACCTCAACGTAGGCGAATATGTCATCAGCAACGGGGAGACGAAACAGTTTGTCATCTACTGGTACCAGGCCCATGGCCGCAGTGTGCCGAACGAGTACTTCGCGAAACTTTACATGGTTGCCGATGCGATCCGCACCAATCGTACGGACGGAGCCCTGGTGCGCGTCATTACTCCGATCCTGAGCAGCGAAACGTTCGAGCAGGCCAGACAGCGGGCAACCCTGTTCACCCAGCAGATGGCGCCCACTCTGCCCAGATTCATTCCGGACTAGCACACGAAAGTGGTACGTTTGCTTAGCCTCGGCAAGGGCCGCGTGTTGGACAATGAAATCAGCAGATCCAGGGCCAACGACACGTCGAAGGATTTGACCGATCGTCAGCCGCACGCGATCGAAGAGAACGAGCGAGGAAACAGCGCGATGAAAGATTCACTCCCTTTGAAGCTCCGAATTTTAGCAGTTCTGGCGCTTTCGCTTACGGTCGTCTTTACCTCAGGTTGCCGGCGGGATCCGAACAAGCTGAAGCAGCGATACCTGGAAAGCGGCAAGCGCTATGCGTCGGAAGGCAAGGATAAAGAAGCCGGCATTCAGTTCTCGAACGCGCTCAAGATCGACCACAACTTCGGCGACGCGCACTACGAGCTTTCGAAAGTTTATTTGAAGGAAGGCGCTGTGGGACCGGGCTTCCAGGAGCTTCGGCGCACGGTCGACCTGCAGCCCGGTAACATTCCGGCGCATGTCGATCTGGGGAATCTTCTGCTTGCCGGGCGGCTGCCGGATAAGGCCGCCGAACAGGCCAATGCCATTCTCGCAGTGGATAACAACAATGCGGACGCATTCGCCATCCTCGCGGGTGTGGCGGCGGCGAAGGGGAACCGCGCCGAGGCTCTCACGCAGATACAGCATGCTCTGACCATCGCGCCGGATCGTGCCAACTTCCATGCCTCGCTGGGCATGATCCAAAGCAGCGATCCCGCAACGGCCGCCGACGGCGAACAGCAGCTTCGTAAAGCAGTTGCACTCGATGGGAAAAACATCAATGCGCGGGTTGTGCTCGCGGCGGTGCTCCAGAAAAAGGGCGATCTTGCCGGTGCTCTCGAGCAGATGAAAGGTGCGGTTGCGGCCGATCCCAAGAACCTGATGGCGCGGGCTACGTTGGCGAATCTGTATCTGCGCCAGAACGACGCTGCGGATGCGGAGGCTACCTACCGGCAAGCCACCGAAGATCTGCCGGACACGGAGGGTGGCGCGTCGCTGCTGGCGAATTATTACGTTCGCACCAACCAGGCTGTCAAAGCCGAGTCGACCTATGCCGACCTGGTGGACAAACACCCGAAAAGCGCGCCGCTGAAGCTGGCGTATGCGCGGATCCTGATACTGAACAAAAACATTGCGAAGGCAAAGCTGGTGGCAGCCGACCTCGAGAAGACCGACAGCACCTTGCCCGAGGTCGCGATCCTGAACGGAATGCTGCAGCTTAACGACGGCAATACCAATGACGCGTTCAACACCTTGCAGAAAGCCGCCAAAAGCAACCCGGACAACGCCGGCGTGAAGCTCTGGCTTGCCCGCGCCGCTCGTATGAAGGGCGATATGACTACGGCGCAGCAGAACTATCGCGACGCGGAGAAGCTGAACCCACGGAACCCCGAAGCGCAGGCCGGTTTGGCCGAGATCTCTATCGAAACTCGCGACTTCACTACGCTTGAGCAGTTGGCGGGTTCCGCAATTGCGGCGACTCCGCAGGCCCCCAATCCTTATATCTGGCGCGGGATCGCGGAGGCCAGCAGAAACGATCTTGCGAAGGCCGATGCCGACTTCCACGAAGCTCTCAAGCTGGACCCGACCAACTGGAACGCCTACCTCGAACTGGGGCAACTGCGGCTTGAGCAGAAGAAGGAAGCCGAAGCCAAGCCTCTGCTCGAACAGGCACTGCAGTACAACCCAAACTCGTCGCGCGCCCTGCGTCTGCTGGCTGCTGTGATGCTTTCGGACAAACAGGGACCACAGGCCGTGAGCCGGGTGCAGGCGCAGATTGCGAAGTCGCCGCAAAATGCGGATATGTACACGTTGCTGGCAGACCTTCAGATGGCTGGCGGCGACTCTGCTGGGGCCGCGACCTCTGCCGAGCATGCGCTGCAGCTCAATCCAAATGACAGCTCCGCCGTCATCGCCTACAGCCGCGCGGAGGTCGCTCACGGGGACACTCCTGCCGCGATCGCCAGATGGCAGCAGTGGATCGGCTCGCATCCTAACGACGCCCAGGCATACACCTTGCTGGGCTCGCTTCAAGAGGCGCAGGGCGATCAGAGCAAGGCCGCAGACAACTACAAAAAGGCGCTTTCGATTCAGCCAGAACAGCCGGTGGCGGCGAACAACCTGGCGTATCTGATGGTGGAGACCGGGCAGAATCTGGATGTGGCTTTGTCGCTCGCCCAGGTTGCGCGTCGTGTGATGCCGAACTCTCCCAGCACAGCCGACACCCTGGCGTGGGTCTACTACCAGAAAGGCAATTACACCTCGGGCCGCGACCTGCTGGAGGATGCGATCAAGATCGATCCAAACAACGCATCCATGCACTACCACCTGGGCATGATCTACGCGAAGCTTTCGAACAAGAGCGATGCGACGACGGAACTAAAGAAGGCGTCGTCACTCGCGCCGAACACGCAAACGGCCAAAGATGCCGATAAGGAGCTGGGCCTGCTGGGCTAGGGCGAGACCAGCCTGTGCCCGCCAGAATGAGCTGCGGGTTTATGGGCTTTTGGGTTCCCATGTCGCCGGTTTGTAGATGTGCGAAGTTGAGCGGAAAGGCTTTTCGACGGGGCTTCAAGGGGGATACGGGAACTTCTCGCGAAGTACCGTGTGCAGCGGGCCGGCCTACGACCGGGACAGAGCAGTGCGTTTCGTAACGGGTGTACCCCTTGCGATTGGCTGTTGCCGACACGTTTTCAAGAGCATGTTCGTGCGATCCGGCAGCACCGTCGGATCGCTCACCTACCCCCTTAGCTCCTGCCGAGCAGACCTGCGTATGCTTCCACGGTCCGGCTCATCATGGCGTCTTTGCTGAATTTTTCGGCAACCATGCGCTTGCCTTCTGCGCCCATCTGTCGCGCGCGGACTGGATCTTCTAAAAGCCGACGTATCGCCTGACCGAGTGCGGCGGCATTCTCCGGCGGGATGATAAAGCCGTTTACTCCGTCCTGCACCGCCTCTGCATTGCCTCCCACGTCGGTTGCTATTACAGGGAGTGAGGCGGCCATGGCTTCGATGATCGCGTTCGAGAATCCTTCGGAGCGAGAAGGCATGACGAAGATGTCTGCCGTCGATAGAAGCTCCGGAATATTCCGCGCCCCTCCAAGCAGAGTGAAACGTTTGGAGAGGTTTAGGTCGCGGATGAGGTGTTGGAGTTCCACAAGGAAGTCCGGTTCAAGCACCTCGCCGGCAATGCTGAAAGACACGTTGGGAAAACGTTGAGCGAGCTCAGCTGCGGCTTGGACGAACAGATCGTGGCCTTTGATGCGGCGGATATTGCCGACCGTTGTTATTGTCACATCTTCGCCGACAGACGGTTCGCGGCTGGAGGAGCGGGAGAGATCGATGCCGTTGTAGATCGTCTCCACGCGCGCTGCCTCGATTCGATCGACATCGATGCAGTACTGACGTACCTGTTCCGAGACCGCAAAGACTCTGTCCGGCGCGCCAGCCATCAGACGGTAGCTAAGCCGGTGCTTGCGCGTACGAAGAATTCCCATATCGCGGCGGCTCCACACCAATTTTGCCGTCGAGAGCAGTCTGACGACAGCGCCGGCCCATATGTCGGAGCTTTCAAAGAATGTCTGCACGATCCGGACTTGCTGTTGGTCGAGAAAGCGACTGAACTCGAACGCGGCCCTGATTGCGGTCCAGCCGTACGTCTTGCGTAAGGGAAGGATGTAAACAGGGCAAGCCGGAAGCATGGTGAAGAAGCTGCTTTCCGGATGTACGAAAAACGTCAGAATGGAGACGCGGAACCCGTAGTGCGGCAGAAGCGCGGCAAGCTTGAGAACGACGCGTTCGCCGCCGCCCAGCAATTGAGGAAATTGATCGAGCACGAGCAGGACATGCGGCCGGGATGCGGCGCGGGCGTCCTGCTTCGCCGAGAGCGTCTGCGGTAGGGCGCTAATCATATCGGTCGCCAAGGTGTGGGTGAAGAGGCCGAGCGACATGCGGGTTCAGATCTTCCACTAGCGCCATGCCAGATGAGAGGGAGCGGAAAGGCGTGGATCTGCCACCTGTTCTTCGGCCACCGGCACAGACTCGGCCAGTTGAAGAGATCGGACGGTCGCTCCGGTCAGAACCCAGAGAAGGCCGTTGATCTCAACATAGGTCCAGCGGTCGCCGAAGCAGTTTGCCACGAGGCAGGAGCAGAGAGCGAGTAGAAAACCGAGTCCCAAGCCTCGATACATGGGGTCGTTTCCCCTCCTGAAAAGCCGGATGGCGGCTGAAAGCATCTGGATCAGAAGGATCAACGCCAGTATGCCGCCGATGATACCCGTCTCCGCCAGCACCTTGACATACCAGTTGTGTGTGTCCCTCAGGTTGCCGACATGCCGCTGCAGCTGGAACGTCGCAAAGCCAGTGCCGAAGACCGGGCTGCTGAGAAACATCTGTTCCGACTGTTGCCAGAGATCGACGCGCTCCTGTGCAGATGCTTCGAGAACGCCGTTTGAGTTCTCGGTCATGTTGACCCGTTCCTTGACGGCCACAGGAACGATCGCCTGCCATGTCATCAGAAAGAGTGCGATGGCGACCAGGAGCTTGCGGTCCTTTACAACGGCCAGCAGGACGATGCTGACCAGCACGGCAGCATAGGCCCCGCGAGAGAAGGTGTACATCGTAGCGAACAGGCTGATGGCGCTCAGCCCATAGCAGAGCAGCTTGGCCTTCTTGCGCTTCATGAACTGCCCGAAGCCCCAAAAGAACACGCCGAACTGCGCGAGGAAGGCCGCAAGTTCGTTCGACTGAAGGCCCAGTGGGCCGCCTTCGCGCTTGTTTTCATCGAACGCAGCCCAGCTTCTTGACAGACTCTCCCCAAGGGAGCTTCTGTCAATGAGAAGAAGAGTGACGGCAGTGAGAATGATGACCGTTCTCACTGCTTTCCGATCTTCGATCACAAGCGCCGCGGCTGCGAAGATCAGAGGAAGCACCATGTAGTCTTTCCAGGTTACAAAATTGATGTCCGATAGCCACAGGGGGGCCGGGGCATTGCTGATCATCGTTCCAATCCACAGGGAAAGGTAGAGATAGAGCCCAAAGACAACCCACGTCAGATAGAGCCCGGATTTGGGAAGACGTTTTCCGTGGAGCAGTGCCCCGATGAGGACGCAGACGATCAAAATCGTGAGCATATTCCCGCCCAGCGGATAGCCAAGAAAGTGGTCTCGCATGGTCCGGTAGGGAAGAAATGGCATCATGTAGTACAGGCCATACAGAGGCCGCCCGGTCAGCGAAACCAGGCACATGACCCAGAAGCCGAGGTAGGCAACGAACGGAATGTAATGTGTCAGCCCTAGTCCCACGTTGCGTTCTCCCGCTTCGCCCTTCTACAACAGACGCCACCGGCGTGTCGTCGACCGACTGCAGCTAAACCCAGACCTTTTCCCGTCCCATGATGAAGTTCGAGAACGCAACTGCAGCGGCGGCATTCAGCATCACGAACGTACTCGCGATCGCTATGGGCTTGGCTCTCTTACTTCTCGGGAACAGCATTCCTATCGCGGCCAAACCATAGAATACCAGCTGAACCGCAAAAATCGAGCGATACAGAGGCGCAGGGGTGGTCGCCGAGGTCAGGAGCATCATAACCAGAAGTAACGGCACCACGAGACGCATGAGCTTGTGGCTGATGAAACGGAACAGCAGCGGGTTCTGTGGCGAAAGGAGCCATGGAGCGATTCGCAAAAGCTGGTAGTTGCCGGTCAAGGTACGGGCCTTGCGCGAAAACTCCTTGCCGGGTTCGCTGAAGATGCGGTCGCGCGCAATGGCTGAAGATTGGAATACCACGCGCTTTCCCCGCCGTGCGACGTTCATCGGAACGAACACGTCGTCGAGGATCGTTCCTGCCGGAATCTCGACGTACAGCTCGCGACGCAGAGCATAAATAGCGCCGGTTACACCGACGACAGAACCGGTTTCGGATTCGAGTCTGCGCACCATCTTTTCGATCTTCCAATAAATGCCTAACGCTTCTGGAGAGGGGCCGTCCGCAGCGGCCTCGAGCAAGAGTTCGCCGCTTACGGCTCCGACCCCCGGGTCTGTGAAACAGGAGACCAACTCCGAAACAGCGTTGGGTTCGACCGTCTGGCGGACATCCAAAAACACGAGGATTTCGCCGGTGGCAAAAGCAACAGCCTGGTTGAGCGCGCACGCCTTCCCTCTTGCCTGAGGAAGAATGACAGGAACAACCTCGCGATTCGCTCGCAGAATCTCTACGGTTTGATCGGTTGAGCCATCCGACGCCACGATAATTTGAAGCTGCTCTTTTGGATAGTGCAGTGCGGCTACATTCGCCAGCTTCGTCGGGAGCCTGAGTTCCTCGTTATGAGCCGCCATAATGATGGAAACTGTGGGGGTGATGGATTTTTGGAGCAACGGATGTCTCCGCAGGCGAACCCAAACCAAGAGTAGAAAGGCGTAGCCGACATAGGCATATGCGACGAGGGTGAAGGACGTCCAGAAAATAAATTTCATGCTTCCGCGGGAGGTGACCAGATAACAGTATCGCTGGAGATTTGCGTACAAAAGTCCAGACCCATGTTCTCAATGCGTTTACTCGACCGTTCGTGCAGGCAAAGCAAGCCGATTTGAGAACATAGAACAATCTCTGGAATCTATCGTCGGAACGAGCATACGAGTTCGGTGTGCTCGATTTGCTGATGCGTGCAACTGACCTCATAATACGTCATCGGCCGCCAAACACCGCAGTATTGGATGTAATACCAAAGTGGTACGGAGCCGCCAGTCGAGTTCTGATCCGCACACCAAATTGCACAAGGCTCCTGTTACCATTTGTCTACGACAGGCGAGGCGAAAACAGCTTTCCAAGGCTGCTTTCAACGCTTTTTCGTGGGTGCGAAGGAGAGCAATTTGCAGTTGCGTACAAGGCATATCGCGAGGAACGTGCTATTCAATTGGCTTGGGACTGTCGCCAATATGGCAGTAGGTTTCTTCCTTGCTCCATTCATCTTGCATCGCCTTGGAACGCTCGCCTACGGCGTCTGGGTGTTGGCAATCTCCGTTGTGGCGTACCTGAGCTTGCTTGACCTCGGCATGCAAAGTTCAGTTCTGAGGTTTGTATCAAAAGGTCACACTCAAGGGGATCATCAGGGAGCGTCCGACGCCATCTCCGCCGCGCTTTGGCTGCGGCTGCAGATCAGCGCACTGGTACTCGTCATCAGCGGCGGGCTCGCATTTGTTTTTCCGCTCGTCTTCAAGGTTCCTGCTGAGCTTGCCAGCGATGCACGCAAGGCAGTTCTCATCATCGGTATTACGACCGCGGTAACGATGTCGATTGGTGTCGTCGGTGGTGTCCTCTCAGCGCTGAACCGCTACGATCTACAGAACTACGCCAGCCTCGCTCAGACGGCGCTCCGGGTCATCGGGGTTGTCATCGTGTTGCGAACCGGGCACGGCATCGTGGCGATCGCCATCTGCGAGCTGATCGCCGCAATATTCGGGAACTTGCTTCTGGTATTCATCGCACGACGACTCTACCCGGAGCTTAAGGTAAGACTGCAAAAGCCGGAAAAAAAGACCTTTCAACAGATCTGGTCTTATAGCTGGTATGCCTTCCTTACTACCATTGCAGTACAACTCGTCTACCAGACGGATAACCTGGTTGTGGGTGCCTTCGTCTCTGCTTCCGCAGTGACCTTCTATGCGATCGCAAATTCTCTGTGCCGGTATGCCAGTCTAATTGTTGGGTCGATGGGAAGCACCTTCGTTCCGGCGGCGAGTACGTACGAAGCCGCCGGAGATTCGGATAGCCTGCTCAGGCTATATAAAAACGGCACTCGCGCGACGCTGATGATTTCGCTGCCGGTTTTAGTCACATTGCTCCTTCGGGGCCCAAGCTTTATTGGACTCTGGATGGGTCCGGAGTATTCTCGTACTTCCGGTCGCGTGCTGATCCTCCTTGCTACTGCCTTGCTATTTTCATTCGCCAACCGAGCGGCAGGGGCAATCGCATTTGGTATTGAGAAGCACAAGATGACCGCAATCTGGGCGATCGGTGAAGGAGTCGCGAATCTCGTCTTGAGCATCGTTCTGGTCCACTGGTACGGCATTTACGGAGTGGCGATCGGTACACTCGTGCCAAGTCTGGTCATTCATGTTGGCCTCTGGCCCGGTTACATTTCGAAACTGGTTGGCCTCAGTGCTTTCGAGGTACTTATGAGGATCTGGGCACCCATGTTCCTCTCCTCGATTCCGTTCGCTATTGCGACATATGCCATTGGCAGCCTCGTGCCCGCAAAGACCCTTGCGATATTTTTTCTTCAAGTCCTCGCCACGCTACCCATCTTCTTCCTCACGGTTGGCGTGGTATTTCGCACCTATGTCCGCAGCCAGATCTTGCCGGCTGTCAAATCCCTGTTTTATGCGAACGCGTCGTAGCATCACGCTCTCGGGAGCTTAGCAGTTCATCGCGTGTCTCAATGACGATGTACTAAAACGAAGAACTCGGTCGCATCCGCGTTTGATGATTGTTTTCCGAATGGTAGGCGGCTGACACAAGATGGATCCTGAGTCGACACGAAACTCTGATAGGACGATTGCAGTAGCCCATTTCATGCCCTGGAGCGGCATCGGTGGAGTAGAGGTTGCCACACTGCGTCTAGCGGAAGCGACGCGCAACAGAATTCGGCACATCGCGTTTTGTCTTGATGATGCCACAGCACTGAGAAGCTCATTCGAAAAATTAGGCGTTGAGGTGATTACATATGCAGCGCCAACGCCCAGCATCCGTCATGCCACCCGATTCTATAAAGAATCCAGGGTTGTAGCACGCCAGATCAGACAGGCTGGAGCGCACATCGTCCACTTTGCTGACCTGAAGGCTGCGTACCATAACAGTCTGGCAGCCCTGCTTGCCCGCTCCAAAACGGTCTGCCACGTCCGCGTCAGCTATCCGCGCCTCGAGCTGCGAGAGCGACTTTGCCTTCTTCCGGTTCAGAGCTTTATCTTCGTTTCCAATGAAGCAAAACAGACCTTCGGCATTACGTTGCCACCCAAGAAAGCGCGAGTCATCTACGATGCAGTCGAGGTTTCTACCGGTGAGGTGGGAGAGAACGTTCTAGAAGTCCGGAGGGAGTTGGGAGTTCCCGATGGTTGCGCTGTGGTCGGACAGGTCGCACGCGTGTCTGCTCAGAAAGATTATTTCACTTTTGCTGAAGCCGCAAAACATGTTCTCGAACGATTCCCTGATACCCGTTTTTTGGTCGTCGGTGACAATTCACTCGTCGACTTGAACCGGCAGCATTATGTCGAAGTCTCCCAGAAGCTTACCGAGCTAGGAATCAGAGACCGATTTATTTTTACCGGACATACCAACAATGTTCCGCGGTTCGTCTCGGCAATGGACGTTTGCGTGCTTTGTACCCACCGAGAAGGTTTTCCTCTCAGTATTTTGGAGACAATGGCGATGGGCAAACCTGTCATAGCAACAGCTGTAGGTGGTATTCCGGAGATCGTCATCCCAGGGGTCACCGGCTATTTGCATCGGCACGGTGATAGCCAGGAGTTGGCGGATGCGATCGTGACGTTGATCGAGAATCCGAGCGCGGCCAGATCAATAGGGAAGTCCGCTTACGAGCACGTTAGGAAACACTATTCAAGGCAAATATTCGCAGATGAAATTTCAACGGCTTACCTGGATCTCATGCAGCGATGAATCGCATTGCGTACGAACTGTTGTTCTTGCTTGCACGAAATATTTACAGCGGAGGTGGGTCCTATGTTGAGTACAAGTACTGACATAGCGTCATCTTTACCGCTGGTCAGCGTGACAATCACCACGTTCAATTTAGAGAAATGGCTACCAAGGGCCCTCGATAGCGTACTCGAGCAACGGGTAGACTTTCCGATAGAGATTTTGATCAGTGATGACTGCTCTCATGATGGGACATTGAATGTCGCTCGTGCCTACCAAGAAAAGCATCCAGCCATAATTAGAGTATTCGAGAGAAGCTCAAACGTTGGGGTTCAGCGCAACACCTACGAGATCTTAGAGCAATGCCGAGGCGCATACGTTGCAGTTTTGGACGGAGACGATTACTGGACCAACCCCGAAAAACTGGCGATACAAGTTGCAACTCTTCAGGCGGACGCCACACTCAGCGTGTGTGGTCACTTTGTTCGATGGGTCAGCAGAACTGGCGAAGTAACGCGGGATAGATTTCCGTCCATTGCTCCCGGACGGTACGGACTAGGCGATATTCTCCGGCACAATTTTCTGGCTACACCTTCGATCATGTTTCGCAGCGGTGTTCACCGGCAATTGCCATCGTGGTATTTCGATTTTGAATCTTTATCTGACTGGCCCCTCTGGGTCCTGTCAGCCTCATCCGGCGACATCCTGCTATTGAACGACGTTATGGCTGATGTGATGCAAAGCCCAAAAAGTTCTTTCATGAGCAAAGGCCCTCTCTTCTGGTATCAAATGGATATCGAGTTCTATGAACAAATCGGGAGTGTGCTCCCGAACCGTTGGAACCGAACGATCCGCGCCGAGATGGGTAAACGATACGAGAGCATGTCCTATCTGCTTAGGAAGCAGGGGGATTTCCGTGCATCGCGTCTGGCAGCTTTAAGGGCTTTTAGGTCACCCTTTCTGATGGACAATCTTCGAAGCAAGATCAAGACTTTGATAGCCGCGCTGGTCCGAGAAGTGGAAGGACGACGCAGCGGGAGGGACGCTGGGACCTGATAGCTGTGTCGCGCGTGTGTGAGAGGCTCGGGGGCGCAAATTGTGGTTTGCACTCTAGGAGCTATGCAGAACGTTGTTGACATACCCGGCAGATCCGGCGTCCGAAACTACCTTCCCTGGATTTCCGAGGACGACGCTTTTGCCCGGCACGTCGAAGTTCACGTACGCGCCTGGAGCGATGAGGGCTTCGGCCCCGATCGTGATCTTACCGACAATAATTGCATTGGCCCCAACCCACACACGATCTTCCAGAGTCGGTGCTCCCTTCCGGCTTCCCCGGCTGGTGGCCCCGATCGTGACACCTTGCGCGAGATTGATATTCGCACCGAGAACCGCATAAGGACTGACCACAACCCCGCCGAAGTGGCCCAGGTAAAGACCCGGCGCAATATCGGTAGCCGGCGAGATGTCGAACCCATATTTAAATCTGTAGTGATTCAGCAGAATGCGATTATAGAGGTATCCAAATACACCCAGGGATTTCTTGCGGCTGCTGTAGTACGCCACCTTCCTCAGGTAATACGTAAAACGAAACCCCGGGATCCGCAGATATGCGGTAACCAGAGCACGTCGATCGGTTCTGCCGCCATACCGATACAGATCGGCTTTCAATGTTTGCCAAAGCGCAGCAGTCACTCTGATCCTCGTAAGACTTCCCGCTCCAGATTGGCCGTTTGCTCGATTGTTTCCGAGCGGTCTGTCGTTCTCATATTACTATGTGGGTAGAGCTATCAAGATGTCGATTGAGCAAGATCCGGCTTCGCGCCTAGAGGCACTCCGCACTGCAGAAGAGCTGTCTTCGCTGCACAGCCTCTATATCCTGTACCACGAGCTCCGCCCGGAAAAAAGCAGCTACACCTACGCCCTCGACTGCGAACATTTCAAAACACAGGTCAAGCTTTTTGCTGAGCTTCGCCGGACGGGTAATCCGCTTGGGCCTGAGATAACCTTTGACGACGGACACATCTCGAATTATGAGTTTGCCCTTCCGATTCTGGAGACACAAAAATTGCACGCGCAGTTCTTCATCACGGTCGGGTGGACCGGACGAAAGGCGGGTTATATGGCTTGGGAGGAGTTGCGTTCTATGCACAAGGCAGGCCATCTGATCGGTGCACATGGATGGAGTCACACCCTTTTGACCCATTGCACGAAGAAGGAATTGGATCTGGAGTTGAAGCAGGCGCGTCTTGCACTCGAGGACGGACTTGGCATTCCCATTACCACCATGTCGCTGCCTGGAGGGCGGTTCAATCGACACGTTTTGGACGCGTGCAGCGCAGCCGGATACACGCAGATCTTTACCTCGGTGCCGAGGGCAGAGCGGCGGCCGCCCGGGGCGCTGGTGGGCCGGTTAAACATTCGTGGCGATGTCAGCCTGGCGTGGCTCACCAGACTTTTTACCCCAGGCGATGCGACGCTCAAGAACCTCGAACGGCAGGAGCGCGTGAAGGCGACAGCCCGAGCCGCACTCGGAGATCGTATGTACAGCAGGATCTGGGCGCTGCTGAATCGACAGAGTTTGGAACAGAGCCGCAATGAGGCGTCCTCCTGATGCGAGTGCTGCATGTGATCAGCAGCGGAGGAATGTATGGTGCAGAGGCCGTCATTCTCAACCTCTCCCATGCCCTGGCCGAGCAGCGGCACAGCTCCATGCTGGGCGTGTTTTCCAACTCTGCCCAGCCGAATCTGCAGCTTCACCAACGCGCTCTCCAGGAAGGTATCGAGTCACATCTGATCTCATGCGCTGGGCAGATAGATCTCTCGGTGCCTGAAGTGATTCGTCAGCTTGCAAACAAAACTCAGGCCGACGTGGTCCATGCGCACGGCTATAAAGCCGACGTGTATGTCTACCTCGCGATGAAGAAATGGCCGATTCCGATCGTCTCCACCTGTCACGGTTGGATCGAGCCGAACGCCATTGTTCGCCTCTACGGAGCACTGGATCGATTCTTGCTGCGATCGTATGCGGGGATCGTGGCTGTCTCGGAAGAAGTCAGACAAAAGCTGCTGCGCGCGGGTGTCAACCAGGATCGCGTCCGTCTGATCCAGAACGGAATTGACCTCAAACCGTACGCAGCGGCACGGCGGGGCATCCAGAATGCCAGCGAGGGGGATCGGCCGTTGCAAGTTGGATTCGTCGGTCGATTGTCACAGGAAAAAGGTCCCGACCTCTTTCTACGCGCGGCGGCAGAGGTTCTAAAAGAAATTCCAGGAACCAGGTTTGTGGTTGCGGGGGATGGCCCGGAAAAGGCTGCTCTCGAGTCGCTGATGGAGAGCTTGAAAATACGCGAGCAGGTTTCTTTGCTGGGCCGCACGGAAGACATGCCTTCTTTTTATGCGTCTCTCGACATACTGGTCTCTTCCTCCCGGCAGGAAGGCCTTCCAATCGCCTTATTAGAGGGCATGGCGAGCGGCCTTCCGCTTGTAGCCACCGCAGTCGGTTCTGTGCCCGAAATCGTGCAGAGGGACCGGACCGGCATCCTGGTGCCTGCAGAGAACGTGCAGGCGCTGGCGAGTGGCATAAAGGAATTGCTGCAGAGACCTACTCTTCGACAACACTGCGGGAGTGCCGCCAAAGCGCTTATTGCCGAGAGTTACTCAGCAGACCGAATGGCTGCCGACTACATCAGCTTGTATGAAAATGTTATAGCTCAGAAGAAGCATCGATAGTTTGAATTCGTCAGGATATTATGCAAGCGAGGCATCCGGTGCTATGACGTTTTCGATTGTTATACCTGCCTTCAACGAAGAGACGAATATTCGCAAAACGCTGCAAGCGCTCCAAGACCAGACCCTGCCGAAAGCATCATTTGAAATCATTGTTGTAGATAACGGGTCTACCGATTCGACGGTTGCTGCAGCAACGAGTTTTGTAGACAAATTGCCATTGCAGGTGGTGTCAAAATTGGGTGGAAGGATTTCGGCAGTGCGGAACTACGGAGCCAGCCTTGCAACAGGGGAGATATTGGCGTTTTTGGACGCCGATTGTCTTTCTCGCCCCACCTGGCTTGAGGACTCTCTTAAGCTGGCGCACCAAAACATGATCTGGGGAGCGCACTACCTCGTCCCAAGGGACGCCACATGGGTAGGCAAGACCTGGTTTGATCATCAGGCCACCGAGCAACAAGGCCCGGTATCATTCATTCCTGGATCGAACCTCTTCATGCACCGAAGCACCTTTATCAAGCTAGGCGGGTTTGATGAGTTACTGGAGACCAGCGAAGATGTGGAGCTTAGCCAGCGAGCGATTTCCCACGGAATGCAGGTGATCGCCTATCCAAGCTTAGCGGTGTATCACGAGGGCACTCCGCGCACGCTGCACCAGTTCTATCGCCAGAATCGGTGGCACGGCAAACATGTGTTGCGCCTTTTTATTTCGAACCTACCGTCCACCAAGCATCTCCATCTTGTCGCAATGAGCTTTTACACTCTCGTCGTGTTCTGGGCTGCGATCGCTGTTCCTTTGTTTGCTCTCCCAAGACACCGATTTGCTGTAGCGATCGCTCCGTTTGTTCTCCTGATTCTCCCTGCCATCGTACTGGGACTTAAAAAAGCCATCGCCGCGCGTCGCATGAGTGCAGCGCCTAAACTTTGCGTCTTGTACATGACCTATTTCCTTGCCCGAGCGGCTGCATTGACTCACATGTCCCTTCGCAGTCACCGCTGAGCAGTCGTTAAGGTTTTGCGATGCGGCGCAATTTCAAAGTTCAGGAACCCACACCAGATAGTACGCTCTACAAATCGTACTACCTGGTGTGTCCGAGAGGAAGATGCAGGAATGCCCAGGGTCGATATCATTATTCCCGCCTACAACGCCGCGAAATACCTGCCGACCGCTATTGAGAGCGTCGTGTCCCAGACCTTTGAAGACTGGAGAATCCTGCTGGTAGACGATGGCAGTACGGACAACACGGTCGAGGTGGTTGCGCCTTATATCGAGAGTCTTGGGGCACGGATCAAGTACGTGAAACAGTCCAACCGGGGTCTTCCTGCAGCGCGAAATATGGCCATCCGACATTCCTCCGCAGAATTTCTGGCATTGCTGGACGCCGATGACGTCTGGCTGCCGTCGCGACTTTATGAATCGATGCGGTGCTTCGAAGATCGGCCGCAGGTGGGATTGGCGTACGGACGCATCTCGCGCATCGACCAGGCGGGCAGGTTGTTAGACACCTGGGGCGGCAACAACGCTTGGGCTGCCGGTAAGATCGCCCGCTACATCTACATGCTGAAAGTTCAGTTGCCTTGCCCCACGATGACATTTCGCCGGAAATGCGTTGAGGAAGTCGGCGGGTTCGATGAGACGATGCGAGCAACAGAAGATCGTGATCTCTGGTTTCGGATTGCCGAGCGCTACGACGTGGCATGCTCATCGCAGGTGCTTGCGCACTACAGGACCTCGCCTGGTTCCATGTCGAGCGATCCTGACCGGATGCTACAGGCGCAGTTGAAGTTTGTTCGCAAACACTATGGACGTCCAGGATGCGGATTTTGGGCACGGTCGAGCGCTCTAGGCTGCGTGTATCGACAGCACGCGGAAGCGCTAAGCGCACGGAAGCAGCGCCTTCCAGCTTTCGTAAGTTCAATTCGAGCGGTGACGCTATCACCGTGGGATCTGAGCAACGCGAAAACTGCAGCGTCCATACTGTTGACGAGCCGCTGACACGAAAATCAGATTCTGCGAGCCTGAACTGATTTCGTTGAAGGCGATAAGCACCCCGTTGCGCCTATGCATTTTGGAACGGTTACGTTCATTGAGCAGAGGCAGCTGGTATTTGGCTCCCGTTCGTACTCCCAGGCTGCGTCATGTCGCCATATCCATAGAGAGGCCAGCTTTCATTCTTGAGATGAGGGTCTCCGCACTTTGCGCGGGTCTCGTGAAACTGCAAGGCCGGGCAAGACCAGCTCTTACTGGGATGGTAGGTTGTATTCCCATCAAAGGAGCTACCCTGATTGCTATAAGCTTTTGCGCCCTCCTGGACATACAAGGGATTTGAATACTGTCCGGAGCCGCCGCCGATGTAGCCATTCGCAGCACTGTTGAGAAATCCGATAAAGATGTTATTCCTTTGCCGGATCAGACACGTCCCCGTCGAGCAGGATGAGTGGATGTCCACTTCAAGTGCTGTTGCCGACGCCGAGTATAGGATGTTGTTTTCGAAGACGGTCATACTTCCATCACGGACGGTGAGTAGAACACCGGCGTCGGCAGCCCTGCAAAAGTCCGATAAACGAGAGTTGTAGCCGGCTGGTGTTCCTGGAATGTTTTGCCGGAGCGCGTTGCAGTTTGTCACGATTTGATTGTTCGTGACGATCCCTTTGGCACCGCCAACCTTAATCTGTTGGCCCATATTGCCATAAGCCAACGTTCGCGTGACCGTTACAGAAGAACCTTCGCCGGTCACGTGGAGCGCATCCAATCCGTCTTGCGTGTTGTAGAAAACACTGCCTTGATCGAAGTGGATCTGCCATCCTGGAACACTGGTTACGGTAGAGGTTCCGAATCCATCTCCATACCCGCCGGTGTTATCGTCGGTACAATCCCCATAAGGTACATCGTGGCGAATTGGATACTCTTCGGCGCATCCATTCCAGCCGATGGTGTAGTGCTCCACCAGAAGCGATCCGGAGCCGGTTGTGCCGTTGCCCGAATCCGCATTCCATCCCGCAGCAGCGTTGCCTAAAATGTCCAGATAACTAAAGGTCATGCCATCTCCCACCGGGCCAATCATTCCGGCATTCGCCAGCCCGTGGATGTGGACATCCGTCAGGGTGTCGTGAGTTGAAGATTTAGACCAAGCAATACCGTTAGAAGCAAAGTCATCAAGCGGAAAATTGGTCTTGCATCCGCGCGTCTGGGCCCCCTTTCCACAGGAGGAGAAATCGGTGATGTCCAGGCAGGCGATGTCGATATAGGAACTTCCACTCATATTGAGCACTGCCCCTACGCCGAAGCCTCCATGAAGTTGGGTCTTCGCCGAAACAGAATGACACGCTGCGTAGTTCCCCCCAAGTATTCTGGTGTGTTGACTGGCCGTTCCTGACAATGGCGGGGGGATACCTGCTCCGTAGGGATCACCGGCGAGTCCGAAGTAATCCCCTGAGTTTGGTCCGTTCTGCCCGACACGATAGCTAACGCCATCCGCAATCGAACCTCGGATCAGGTAGGTATCTCCTCCGCTGCCAATCCACCCCCAGGCCGGATAAGCCGACGGAGCATTGGTTACGGTGTAGGTGCCATCTGACCAAAGGCTACGAACATCTTTGAACGCACAATGTCGATTGTTCCCTTTCCCTGGATAGGCTGCGTCGGCTTTCCCATCGCACTGACCCTTGGGTGAGTGATCGGAGTAGCGCGTCCCCCCATCTGAACGAACGAACCACGTCTCGGCGTTCACAGGAAAGCACGCTAGAAGGAACAAGACCAGGCCTAAGGCAGCGTACTTTTTCTCATTGTTCATACGCTCCTATAGTAGGAGCGGCGCCCCGTTTATGACCAGCGTGATCGACAGTGATTCCGGGGATAGGAGTTCCAGTTCCCACGACGGGGCTCCAGGTGTGTGCGGGAGTTACGTCGGCATACCCATAGGGATGCCAAGCTTCGTCGGTGAGTTGCGGATCAACACACAATGCGGACGTCTCATGAGCATCCGGACATGCCTTCAGCGTGTTGAAGCTCAGGTTGTTACTATATATGGAACCCTGCTGGCCAAATACGTCAACTCCTGTGCCATTCGAATACTGGGTCGGATAACTCCCTCCGGTATTGAATCCAACAAGGGTGTTGTTCTCATAGATCATGGCCGAAGTGTTGGTACACGTTCCGTTGCAGACGATGCCTCCCAGGTCTCCCCCGGTCGCTCCTCCCGCACCATAAATCGTATTGAAAGCGACGGTGGTTGTGGTTCCGTCCGATATCGCGGCAATGATCGCTTCATTCCCTGCTCTGCAAAAGTCACTCAATTGCGAGTTGTATCCAGCCGGTGTCCCTGGAATCGCGTTACTGAGCGCGGTGCAATTGGCATAGACCACATTATTTGTAATCGTACCGGCAGCTCCCTCTTTGATCTGATTGCCCATGTTGCCGTACGCCAGTACGCGGTTGACGGACAGAGTGGACCCTCCCCCGTTGAGGTGCAGCGCATCCAAACCGTCCTGGGTGTTATAAGCCACTTCGCCAACATTGAAGGAAACATGCCATGAAGGACTGGAAGTAGCTGTCGCAGTTCCAAAACCGTCTCCGTAGCCGGCTCCGCCTGCCGTTACGTCATCGGTACATAACGTATATGGGAGTGCATCAACCATCGGATACTCTTCCTTGCAGCCATTCCAAAGAATGGAGAAGTTTGAGACGGAAAGAGTTCCGGTCCCAGTTTTCCCGTCTCCGCTGTCTGCATTCCATCCCGCGTCTGCATTGCCGACAATTCGAAGACCGTCCACCACCACGCCATCTCCAGTCGGGCCTTGCCAACCATCCACAACAAAACCGTGAAGACTGACATCGGTGACGGTCAGGTTTGTCGTGTTGCGATCCGTCACGATGCCCTGGGAAGCGTACTCCGATATGGGATAGTTCGTCTGACACCTGTTCAGGGTGCCGCTTTTCACACAGCTCCCATGCTCTGTCAGGTCCAGGCAGGCGACGTCGATATAGTTGGAGCCGGTCAAAGCCAATACCGCTCCGGTGCCGTAACCGCCATACAGTTGCGTTTCATTCCCAACTGTGCTGGCTCCCCCGGAGCACGAAGCGTAATTGCCACCGAGGATTCTGGTGTGTGCGGCTGCCGTCCCACTGGGAGGCACAGGCGTGCTCGCATAGGGATCGCCGGCCAATCCAAAACCGTCGCCGATATTTGGGCCGCTCTGACCGACACGCCAGGGGCCGTCGCGGATGATATAGGTGTCTCCGCCGGAACCGATCCATCCCCATGCAGGCGCTCCCGCGTTTGGATCCGGCGTATAGCTACCATCCGCCCAGAGGTACCGGACATCGTTGAAGGCGCAGTGTTGATTGACGCCGGTACCGCCTGTGCTGGCATACGACACATCTGCTGTGCCATCGCATTGGCCGGTAGTCACATTGGAAGAGTAGCGCGTGCCACCGTCGGCACGGACGTACCAGGTGGTCCCCGGGCTGGCGGGCGGCTGCGATGCGGCGTCCACCTTTATTTTATATTTTGCAGATTGCATCTGCGCGGGACTCGCGTTGTCCGTTATCGCAACCGTGAAGTTGGATGTGCCGCGCGCGGTAGGAGTACCGGAGATGATCCCTGTCGTGTTCGAAAAATTCAATCCAGCCGGCAATTTTCCAGTGAGCGCCCAGGTGTAGGGTGGCGTCCCGCCGCTGGCAGTCAATCCGCTGGAATACGACGTTCCGTCTGTCGCACTAGCAAGGATCGTGCCGGTGATGGCCAGAGGCGCGGATGTCACCGCAAGGAAAATCTGCGCTGGCTGAGATTGTGCGGGGCTGCTTGCATCGGACACAATCACCAGGAAAGCGGCCTGGCCCGGCACTGTGGGCGTACCCGCAATAAAGCCGTCACTGGTCATGGTGAGTCCCGCAGGCGGCAAACTGCCCTTAAAGGGAGCCCACGTATACGGAGGTGTTCCTCCCGTTGCGCTGAGCGTCGCGCTGTACGCCTGATTGATTGTCGCCCCGGATAGGGCCGAGGACATTACCTTGAGGGGAGAGCCGGCAGCGGTAATCGAAATCAGCACCTTGCCTGCCGCAGTCTGGGGGGGTGAGCCGGAGTCTGTTGCGACCACATGGATCATGAAATTGCCGCTTGCGGTCGGGGTACCGGACAGGACGCCGGTTGCAGCATTGAGGCTGACGCCAGAAGGCAAGCTCTTCTTATCGACCACCCAGGTGTAGGCGCCCGTTCCACCCACCGCCTGCAATGCGCTTGAGTAAGGAGAGCCGGTGGTTCCGGAGCTAAGACTGGTAGATAGGACAGTCAATTGAGCGGAAGACACAACCAGGGGCAAGGTAATCACGGCAGTTTGCGCCGGGTTGCCTGAATCTGTGACGGTGACGGTGACTGGACTTGTTCCGCCCGATACCGGAGTACCGGAGATCACGCCATTCGCTCCCGCGCTTAAGCCACCCGGCAAGCCTTGCAGGGACCAGCTATAAGGAGCGGTTCCTCCACTTGCCTGCAACGAACCCACATAGGTCTGCCCGACCGCCCCGGTGGGGAGAGATGGCGCGATCGCTAAAGCACTGAGTGTAGGAGGAGGTGTGGGTGCAGGAGGAGGTGTGGGTGCAGGAGGAGGTGTGGGTGCCGATACGGGAGGAGGCGTAGGTGTAGAGACAGGAGGCGTGTCCACCGTCATAGACATAATGACGCCCCCGGTCTGCGCGGGAGAACTGGAATCACTCGCCGCCAAGGCAAACGAAGACACTCCACTCGATGTGGGAATTCCTGAGATGATCCCGGTGGCCGATGAAAGCGTCAGGCCCGCTGGAAGCTGTCCTGCAGTCACGTTCCACACATATGCTGGGGTTCCGCCGCTGGCTGTCAGTGTGGTGGCATACTGAACGCCCACCGTGCCTTGCGGAATCGAAGATGTCGCGATCGTTACGGAAGGCCAGCTCGCCGAAACGGCCGGTGTGGCAACCACGACAGGTACCGCGGACGAGGATTGCAACGTGTCGGTGTTCTGCACCTGCAGCTGAATGGTCGAGGGTGTTACAAGGCTGCTGCTGCCGACCGTCCCACTGAGTGTATTTTCATCGACCACCGACGTCGCAAGCGCATTACCGTTCCACAGAATCACGCTCCCCTTCGAAAAGTTCGTGCCCACAACCTTCATGGTCAGGTTCGGGGATCCCGCGGGAATGGTTTGGGGTAGCACCTGACTGATATTCGGGATCTCTTGGACCTGAACTAGACCGGCCCCACAGCCGAGACAAAAAAGGAGAAAGAATGAAGTCATGCTGGAGACAATACTACTAGATATTCTTCCCAAAATTACACCCCGAATAATACAAGTCGTGTCTACTCCGAAACAACTTGTGGCTGTCCAAAGCAGCAACCATGTTGTTACTTTCGGATTCAACGTTACCGTGAGGAGGTGGTTACCACAGCTGCCCGATTGGGGAGCAAGAGTGCCACTTCCGTGTGATCGAGGGCACAGTGCTCTCAGCTCAAGGCACACGTAGGCCTGTACGCCGAGAGGCGCAAATGAAGCAGATTATTCAGTGTGTTAGTTAGATTGCCGACTCTAACTGGGGTTCTTTACTCGTTGAGTATGGCGGAGTTGCCTCTCATCCGAACATTCCACTTTCGTGGGACATCATGATCATCGTCAGAAGCGGACGAATAGTTAGTCCCTAAGTGGAATTTGAATGAAGGAGCGTCTGCTCATGCACGCTGCAGGCAGGCACACAATGTGAGATCGAATAAGAGGAGGGATCTACTACATGGATATATATTCAAGCTCGTCTCGGAGAAACAGCTCAAGTGAGCAATGTCTTAACACACCGAACCAGCCGAATAAATAAATGAAGGTAACAGCTCACTTCAGCACTTACACGAACTAACTAAAAAATAACTTAGGCACACAGTTCAGCGTTCTCCTGTCACTGGCTAGGTGAGCGAAGTTAGCTAACGCCAGCTCGGAAACTTTCCTTGCACGAATGCAGGAGCTGTGTTCAAACCAGTTTCAATTTTTCGGCAGAGGTTTTTTGACCAGGAAAACCGCGTCAAGGGACGCAGAAAAAGTCTTGCAAGATGCGGAAGAAACACGAATAGCAAGCACTGAAGGAACTCTACGTTTTATAACATGAATTCCGGACGGCCTGGCAAGGTTTTGTGCACGTCGGGAAAAAAGAATTTCCCGAAACGCGACGAGTGCTGTCACGCTCTCGGAACTAACGGGAACGATACAGGAAAGAGCGCTCCTCGGTGGCAACGCTCCTTCCCTGTTCGGACTCTAGCAGCGGACCACTTTGTCGGACACAATGCCCTTCGTGGCATTTCTTGTATCCACGACTAACTTCGATTCGGCGACCACTTTTTGATAATCGTAGTCCGTATGGTCCGTCATGATCAGGACACAGTCATACTGGTCCAGGTTTTCGAGCGGCGTGCAGGTCATGTTCAGGTTGTAGTGCCGGCCGCGGCCTACAGTTGGGAAGTACGGGTCGTTATAGAGAACCTCAGCTCCCTCGGCCCGCAGAAGCTCGATCACAGTAAGCGAAGGCGATTCGCGCAGATCGTCTATATCCTTCTTGTACGCCATACCGAGCATCATTATCCGCGATCCGTTGACGGCTTTCTTGTGCTGGTTCAGCGCCTTACCCACATACTGCACCACATGCGCGGGCATGGACTCGTTCACCTCTCCAGCCAGTTCGATGAACCGCGTATTGAAGTCGTACTCTTTCGCCTTCCAGCTCAGATAAAACGGATCGATCGGAATACAGTGCCCTCCCAGACCGGGTCCCGGATAGAAAGGGTGAAATCCGAACGGCTTGGTCGATGCTGCGTCGATCACCTCCCAGATGTCGACGCCCATGCGCAGCGAGAGCAGCTTCAACTCGTTCACCAGCGCGATGTTTACGCAGCGATAGATGTTTTCCAGCAGCTTCGTCATCTCGGCTACCCGGGTGGAGGAGACGCGCACCGCCCGGGTAAAAATGCCCTCATAGAGAACCGCAGCCAACTCGGTTGCGATCGGTTCATGGCCGCCGACTACCTTGGGGATGTCGCGCCTTGCCACCGTTGTATTACCCGGGTCTTCCCGCTCCGGCGAAAACGCCACGTACACCACGCCATGTTCCTGGGCTGAGCCTTTGCTTTGTACCTTCAGCCCCTTTGTGTTCTCCGCTTCGAGGATCGGGATCATCAGGTCTTCGGTCGTTCCTGGGTACGTTGTACTCTCAAGAACGATCAGTTGACCTTCCCGAATCCAAGGAGCCGTGGCTTTGGTCGTATTCTCGACATAGCTCAAGTCCGGCTCGCGATGCTCTGTCAATGGAGTGGGCACGCACATAATGATTGCGTCCATCTCGGACAGAAGCGAAAACTCGGTGGTCGCCTTCAGGCCCTGCTTTCGAGCAGCCTGGATCTCCTCCTGCGGAATGCGAAAGATGTACGACCGACCTGCTTCCAGATCGTCTACTTTCTTCTTGTCGATATCGAAGCCGGTCACTTTGAACCCCGCCTCGGACAGCAGAAGCGACAAAGGCAAACCAACGTACCCTAATCCGATAACTCCAATGCGAGCGGTACGCGCCTTCAGGCGGTCCAGGCGTTCCTGGGCAAGGTGAGGAAGAGCAACTTCTGTCGTGGTCGGCATGGATACGATTATCGCATTCACCGCACGCCGTACGCACCACACCAAAGTTACAACTTATAGGTCAAAATTACTTGCCTTTAGGTCAAAGCTACTTGCTTTACACCCCGCCATGCTGGCGAAAGCAGAAACGGCAGACGATGGCCCCGCGCCGCATTGCACACCCAGACGGTTCCGCAGCGGCCTGCACAAAAGGGGAGTAGACGCCCATAGACATCGCAGGCACACTATGTACTGTCAGGCCTGCGTTGCTCTTCGTGGAGCCGTTCGTTGTCACGCAGGAACCGACCGACGGGATAGAATCCGTACAGCTTACTCACTTCCGAAACACACACCGGCGTCACATCTGGTGGAGGACACATGGCCCGCTATCTCATCACCGGCATCGCAGGATTTATCGGCTCCACTCTCGCTCACGCACTTGTGAAACAGGGCCACGACGTGAGCGGCATTGACAACCTCTCTACGGGCTCGCTCGAAAACCTCGCCGACATCCGGCAGAGGGTCTCCTTCCAGGAGATGGACCTGCAGGACGTTTCCGGCGTGCGCTCGGCGTGCGAGGGCATCGATTATGTTCTGCACCAGGGAGCGCTTGCCTCCGTCCCCCGGTCGGTCAAAGATCCGCTTAGCTCCCACGAGTCGAACATCAACGGCACGCTCAATCTGTTGATCGCCGCCCGTGACGCCAAGGTCCGCCGCATCGTATACGCGGCCTCTTCTTCGGCGTATGGCGACCAGCCCACCCAGCCCAAGCAGGAGGATATGTCTCCCCTGCCGCTATCGCCGTACGCCGTCCAGAAGCTCACTTGCGAGTACTACATCCAGTCCTTCTACCGCGCTTACGGACTCGAGGGCGTTTGCCTTCGCTACTTCAACATCTTTGGCCCCCGCCAGGCTGCCGACTCGCCTTACTCCGGCGTGATCGCACAGTTCACCTTCAAGATGATGGAAGGCATCACCCCGACAATTTTTGGCGACGGCCTCACCAGCCGCGACTTCAACTATGTCGACAACGCGGTCAGCGCCAATCTCCTCGCCTGCCAGGCACCCAGCGCAGTCGCTACAGGCCGCGTCTTCAATATCGGCACCGGCCGGAGCCACACTCTTAACGAGGTGTACGACGCCATCGCCGGCCAGCTTGGCTTCACGGGGAAGGCGAACTATGGTGCTCCGCGCGAAGGGGATATCAAGCACTCGTTGGCTGACATCACGCGTGCCCGCACCGAACTGGGTTACGAGCCGAAGGCGCACTTCCATGAGGGGCTCCAGAAGACCGTAGCATGGTATCTCGAAGAAAAGCAGAAGCAGACTTCGGCAGACTCTCCCGTCCACCAACCAGCCTGAGGGGCGAGCAGCAGAGCTCCAGGGGACCTGCGGGGGCGGGACCTCTCGCCGGCAGCCTATCGCACAGAGGGTAAGCAGCCCCGTGCCGCCCAATGTAGTCTGATCTCAGGCGAGTCCTCCGGCAAAACTGCATCCATGCCCCAGGTTCAACCGGCTGGAAGTGCGACGCTGCCCGGAGACTGCTTCCACCTTGCCGATCGCCGGCCCTCCTCGCCGAAGAAGGTACATCTTATTTACTTACATCGGTTTAGCTGGGAAGACAACGTGCTGACTTCGCGCAGCAAAGGTACTTGCACCCCCATTTCCTGCGGCCTAGGCATTTACTTGCGAACCGACCCGGCGTACTCTAAGGCAGCTTAGCGAGGGCAAGCCCCGGTTGGACGACCGACGCTGTGTTTTTTTCTGCATGTCATGCACGCGGACAGGCGAAACTGAGCGAAATTGTAGTCACGCTCATTCGCAACGTCTACGGCTAGCAAAGGCTTCGAGGCTGGAGAGGTGTAGTTGGGTTGAGAAAAACCCCTCGGGGTGTAACATTTCCTCTCTTCAGGCGTCTACCTCCTGCTATCGAAGACAGTGATCCGCTCATTCCGATTGTCGAACAATGTAAAACAACTGCAGGCTCGCGTACTCGTGCGAAAATCACATTGTTAAAGATCTTCTATGGAACAAAAGTTTGCATCCTTCCCAGCGGGTCTGTAAGATACCGCGATTGTAGACATGAGAGTGAATGTGCCCACCGTACCCCCCAAATTCCTTCGTTCCCGCATTGGCAAAGTATGTGTCGCCATCACCGGCTCCACGCCCGCCGAGATGCTTGAAAAAGCTGCCGCTGTCGTCAAGGAGACGCCCTTTCTCGAGTTTCGCCTCGACTACCTCGAGAAACCTTTGCTCGCCCTGCCCCGATTCAAGCAGTTTTTCGCCGACCATACTGCTCTTACTGCCATCGCCACCTGTCGCCGATCCTCCAACGGAGGCAAGTTCGATGGCACGGTCGCCGCTGAGGTTGAAGTCCTGGCAAAGGCTGCCGGCACGGGCTTTCACATCGTGGACCTCGAGCTCGAATCGGCCGAAACGCTGAAAAAAGGCGATCTCCAGAAGCTTCGCGACACGGGCATTGCGTTGATTGTCAGCCACCACGACTTCAACGTCACCAAGGACCTGGAGGGCATCTACAAGCGAATCCAGCCGTTCCAGCCGGACTTTATCAAAATCGTCCCCACGGCTAAGACGCTCACCGACAACGTCACTCTCATGCGCTTTATCGAGCATATGGAGGATCATTCCAACATCATTGGGATCTGCATGGGGGACGCAGGCATCATTTCACGCGTGCTTGGCCTGCGGGCAGGAAGTGCGTTTACCTTCGCCGCCGCCAGCGTGGGTGAGGAGACAGGGCCAGGGCAGATCGCCGCACGAACCCTGATCGAGACTTACCGAATCGACCAGGTGGATGCCGCTACCAAGGTCTACGGGGTCGCGGGAAACCCAATTCGCAGCTCCCTTTCGCCCATCATGATGAACACGGCTTTTCGGCGCGAGACGGTCAATGCGGTATATCTTGCGCTGCAGGCGAACAAGTTATCCGATCTTCTGAAACTGGTTCAGGAGATTCCGATTCAAGGGCTTAGCGTCACCATGCCTCTCAAGCAGGAGATCATGGCGCATCTGGAAAAGACCGATCCGCTCTCGGCCAAGATCGGTGCATGCAATACCGTGCTGCGAGCGCAAGACGGTAAACTCTACGGATTCAACACCGATGTGGCCGGAATCGTTGGTCCGCTGGAAAAACGCATGTCGCTACGCGGAGCCAAGGCACTTGTCCTTGGAGCAGGCGGAGCCGCGCGGGCAGCGGTGTTCGGGCTGCGGGATAAAGGGGCTGAGGTATTTATTCTGAACCGCACGCCGGAGACCGGACAGAAGCTGGCAAGGCAATCCGGCTCGAAGACGATCAAAAAAGAGGCGCTCGCCAAGTCGCCGATGGATGTGATCATCAATGCAACTCCGATTGGAATGGCGGGCATCAAGGGCGGCCAGCTGCTGGAGGCTAAGGACCTGAATACCAAGCTGGTGTTCGACCTGGTTTATAACCCTTTAGAGACGCCTTTGCTGCGGTTGGCAAGGCAACAGAACATTCCCATTATCACGGGGATAGAGATGTTCGTGCAGCAGGGTGCGAGGCAGTTCGAGATCTGGACGGGGAAACCTGCTCCAGAAGAGGAGATGCTTCGGGTTGTGATCCACGCGCTGCGCCAGCAGGCCGAGGCGGCGGCTGCGGCTCCTGCGTCTGCACCGGCTGGGAAGTCGAAGAAGGCTTCTTAGCTCGGAATTTTTTGGTTGGATTGCAGAAAAAAGTTAGACCCCGGAAAGACGTCTGATCTCCGGGGTTTTGCTGTGTTTTGGGGCGTTTTTTGAGGGGGTCGGGAGAAACTACGTCGTTTTTGCACGTATTTTGACCACCAAAACGGGCCTTTTCAGCTGGTTTTGTGCGCATTTGGAAGGCCATTTTTTGGCTCTGAAAACTACGCCACTGTTTTCAACTTTATTTTTTGGCCGGAGCGGGATCGACGCCCGCGACGTGCTTTTCGCTGTCGGGAGCGTATTGCGCGGACTGGCATTCTGCGGCGAAGAGGCAATATTTCGCCTGCAGGGTTGCGGCTGCGGTTTCGGCGTTCGGGGCGGCGGGCGGAAGCTGATAGCTTGCCTTGAGTATGGCCTGCCAGACGTCCTCGGGATTGAGCGAGAACTCTGTTCCCTTGTCCTCGATGATGCGGCTGTCTTCTTCGGCATCGTTGAACCGCTTGGTGTAGACGTTCAGGCGGTTGCACAGGGTGTTCATGGCGGCGGGATCGGAGGCGGTGGAGAGGAAGGTCACGACCACGTTTTCTTCTGAAAATAGCGTGTCTTTCTTCCAGCGCTTCCAGTCGGGGCTGTTCTGCGCAAGTTCCTCGGCGCTCATGGCCCGGGCGACGTGGGTCAGGTAGCGCCAGACCACTTCGAGATCCTTGTCGGTGCCGCCGTGTTTGCGCACGGAGGCTTCGATGTACTTGTCTGAATCATTGAGGATGGTGTAGCGGGTGGTCTCTTTCTTCTTTTTTCCTTTGACGGCCACGAATTTATGGCCAGACGTATCGGCTGCGTCCAAGGCTTGCAGTGCGCTGCGCGCCTCCAGGTACGTGGAGCAGGAGGCGCTTTCGCCGCAATGGTAGGCATCCGCCGGGGCAGGTTGTTGTGCGGTCAGGTTGCCGATACCTACGAACATAGAGAGCGAGGCACACAGGAGCCGCGAGAGTTTCGTCATTTTTCCTCGGGGAGTTGCAAAAATTTGCACCAGGAACTGTGCGAAGGGTACGGGATGCCTTCCGGTTGCGCAAGTCTCTTTGTGGGGACGCGATGGCCTGCCGGCCGGGCTCGCTACGCGCGAGGCGGTCACTTCGTGACTTGTATACCCCTTCGGCGGGCGCTCCCGTTGGTCGCGAGCGATCCTGGTTGCCGACCAGCGGGAGGCCCCGGGCGAGCCGGTATACCCCCCACGAAGTGGGCGCCTCCCGCGCAGGGAGCCCGCGCGGCAGCGCATTGTCTCGATGCCCACATCTCAACATCGAGATATGGGGCACCCAGCTCCCCGGAAACCATCAGCCAATTTGCTTTAGGTGCTTTTGCCTTGAGCGGAGGCGATCTTTTCTTCGGCCTGGCGGGTGACGGCGTTGGCTTCGTCGTACTTCTCGCCGTCGTCGCCGGCTTCGATCCAGAGCTTTTCGCCTTCCTGGAGCTCCCCCTGGGCTTCGTTCACGTCGATCTCGTCGGGGTGGAGAGCTGTTTCCGCGAGGATGGTGACGCGCTCGGGGAGGACTTCGACGAATCCCCAGGCGACGAAGAACTTCTGGTCGGCGGAAGAACCGCCGTGGAGGCGGACCTCGCCTGCGCCCAGTTCGGCGAGCAGGGGGGCTGCGCCGTAGAGGGCTTCAAGGTAGCCGGACATGGAGGGAAGTTCCACTGCTTCGGCGGTGGCGTCGAGCAGGACACGGTCCGGGGTGACGAGGCGAACGGTGAGGAGGCCGGATTGTGGGGTGTCTGCCATGGTGTTCTCTTAATCTTTAACTTATTGTGTTGCTGTCCGTGTGAGGGACGTGGGACAAGCAACTAAATACAGGGGTCCTTCACTGCGTTCAGGACCACGACGAAAAACAGGTAACGGCAAGGACGAAAACGGGCAACGGCAAAGACGGAAAAGCGAGAAGCAGATCCCCTTCGGGGATGACAACAAGAAAGGCAACTGCGACACAACTGCAACGGCAACAGAACTGCAACTGCAACGGCTTATGCGATCTGTTTCATTTTTTCTGCGGCGGCGATGACGTCTTCGATGCCGCCTTTGAGGTAGAAGGCTTGTTCGGGGATGTCGTCGTGCTTGCCTTCGATGATTTCTTTGAAGCTGCGGATGGTGTCCTGGACCTTGACGTAGGCTCCGGGGATGCCGGTAAAGATTTCGGCTACGTGGAAGGGCTGGGAGAGGAAGCGCTGGACCTTGCGGGCGCGGGCTACGGTGGTCTTGTCTTCGTCGGAGAGCTCGTCGAAGCCGAGGATGGCGATGATGTCCTGGAGGTCTTTGTAGCGCTGAAGGATTTTTTTGACGCCCTGGGCTACGTCGTAATGCTCCTGCCCGACGATGCGGGCGGAGAGGATACGCGAGGTGGAGGTGAGAGGATCGACGGCGGGATAGATGCCGAGCTCGGAGAGGGGACGGGAGAGCAGCATGGTGGCGTCGAGGTGGGCGAAGGTGGTGGCGGGTGCGGGGTCGGTGAAGTCGTCGGCGGGAACGTAGACGGCCTGCACGGAGGTGATCGAACCCTTTTTGGTGGAGGTGATGCGCTCCTGCAGTTCGCCCATTTCGGTGGCGAGATTGGGCTGGTAGCCTACGGCGGACGGCATACGGCCGAGCAGGGTGGAGACCTCTGAGCCGGCCTGGGTGAAGCGGAAGATGTTGTCGATGAAGAGCAGGGTGTCGGCTCCCTCTTCGTCGCGGAAGTATTCGGCGACGGTGAGGCCGGTGAGGGCGACACGGAGGCGTGCCCCTGGGGGCTCGGTCATCTGGCCGTAGACCAGGGTGGCTTTGCTCTTGGGCAGGTCTTTGAGAGCGATGACGCCGGACTCCTGGAAGTCGTGCGAGAGGTCGTTGCC
>JALYVA010000026.1 GCA_030853485.1 Acidobacteriota bacterium | reverse complement strand
CGGCAGCACAGTATCTCTCGATCAGCCAGCGTAGCGTGGACTACCTCATCGCGAATGGGGAACTGCACGTTCGCAGAATCGGTACTAGGGTTCTTATCCCGAACTCTGAATTGCAACGGTACGCGTTGATTGACCACAAACGTCTTGTCGGCTAACGCCGGCCGCGATCCTGTGAACACCTAGCGCGAAATCACGCCCTAGATGCACTATCGGGCGTTTACCCTTGCAGGGCGCTGCAGCGTCCAGCACAGGATCCGATTAGAAAGTATCCCAAAAGTATCCCAATCGCAAAATTTGGGAACTGGCAGGCGGTAAGAAGTTGAGCGTAAATCCCTCATTTTGTTGAAGATGAGTGGTGGCCCGGGCAGGAGTCCAACCTGCGACCTTCGCGTTAGGAGTGCGCTGCTCTATGCAACTGAGCTACCGGGCCAGCAAGCGTAGTGTATCGCGAGGCTTCGCATGCTCCCGGTGGTAAACTTGGCAGTGGAGAGTTTATGCCTGAGATCGAGCGTCGACATGCGGTAACGGTGAACATTGGTGGAGTTCGGGTGGGTTCGAACGCACCGGTTGTGGTGCAATCGATGACCAACACGGACACCGCCGACGTCGAGAGTACGGTGCAGCAGGTCGCGGCACTGGCCAGGGCCGGTTCGGAGATGGTGCGGATAACGGTCAACAACGATGATGCGGCAAAGGCTGTGCCCGCAATCGTGGAGGAGCTGGCGAAGAAAGGATGGAACACGCCCATCATTGGCGACTTCCACTACAACGGACACCAGTTATTAAAGAGGTATCCTGAAGCTGCGGAGGCATTGGCGAAGTACCGCATCAATCCAGGTAATTGCTCGATCGGGCGCAAGGATGACGACAACTTCCGCACCATGATCGAGGTTGCGGTGGAGCACCAGAAGCCGGTGCGCATCGGCGTGAACTGGGGTTCTCTCGACCAGGCCCTGTTGACCAAGATGATGGACGAGAACTCCAAATCGACAAATCCCCTGCCCGCTCGAGACGTGATGATGGAGGCGATGGTGGTCTCTGCGCTTGATAACGCCGCGGCTGCGGAACGGTACGGGCTTCGAGGCGACCAGATCATTCTCAGCGCTAAGGTGTCCGGCGTGCGCGACCTGATCGACGTGTACACCGAGCTGGGCCGCCGCTGCGATTATGCGCTGCATCTTGGGCTGACCGAGGCCGGCATGGGAATGAAGGGCGTCGTGGCTTCGGCTGCGGGGCTCGCTCCTCTGCTGCTTGCCGGCATTGGGGATACCATCCGGGTCAGTCTGACGCCGACACCGGGCGGCGATCGGTCAGAGGAGGTCCGCTGCGGACAGCAAATACTGCAGTCGCTCAGCATTCGGAGCTTTATGCCGCAGGTGACCAGCTGCCCGGGATGCGGGCGCACCACCTCGACGTACTTCCAGGAACTGGCTGAGCGCATTCAGGGCTATCTGGTTGCATCAATGCCGGAGTGGAAGAAAAAGTTTCCAGGCGTCGAAGAACTGAAGCTTGCGGTGATGGGATGCATCGTCAACGGACCGGGCGAATCCAAGCACGCAAACATCGGCATCTCGCTTCCAGGCACGTCCGAGGAGCCCAAGGCGCCTGTCTACGTTGATGGAAAATTGTTCACTACACTCAAGGGTGACCAGATCGTCGAGGAATTTCAGGTGATCCTCGAAGATTACGTCGAAAAGCGGTATGGCAAAGTGCTAGTTGAAGTTTAGGCTCTAGAACTTTTCTATATAGAGTCTTAGGCAAAGGTTTCCAATCGTCCACGCCTATGCTTCGCTTAGAATAACGGGCCGGCGTTTTTGCGCAACTCGGTCAGCGGGTAGAACGTACCTCGCCAAGTGACTCCCCCTTGTCTCAACGTGGTGAGCATTGAGCGTAGCAGGGCGAAAATCAGGACCACAGCGCTGAACGGAACAGCGAGAGCGTTCCAGACGGATAGGCCGGAGGTGCGGCCTATCAGCCGGTAGCCCCAAACTATCGCTGTGAGAGCGAGCACCGCAGGGATACGGGTCGGTCGCCATAGAATGCCCGCCGCCGTAGCGACGCAGAAGACCAGAAGCCAAAGGCAGGCCAATAGAGCGAGCCCGACGTTAAACCGGAAAGCGGCGAAGAGGTTTTTGGTCATAACCTTCACCAGACCCCAGGCCCCTGAGGCCCAGTGAACGCTGACCAGATCGCGTCCAAAGGCGACGCGCTGGATGAGGCCGAAACGTTTGACGCGCCGGCCAAGCGCGAGATCTTCGACCACGTCCATGCGGAGCGCTTCGAAGCCTCCAAGGTGTAGGTAGGCTTCGCGGCGGATGAGATTGAAGGCGCCGATGCCTAGGGAATCGCGGGTAGCTTTCGGATCGGAGATGCGCCAGGGGCGGGCTCCCCAAAGGCTGAAGAGCTGGAAGAAACCCAGGATGGCCGCCTCGTCCCAGCGCTTGATGGTGGTGGTGGGGACCAGGACGAGGTGGTCGGCGTGGGTGGCTACTGCGTTAGCGAGCGCGCGGCGGATGGCATCGAAGCGGAAGAGTACGTCGCCGTCGGTGAAGAGTAGAAAGTCCGTTGTGGCCTGACGGGCCGCGAGAGCCATAGCGTGGGTTTTGCCCAGCCAGCCAGTGGGGAGCTCGGAGATGTGAAGGACGCGGAGTCTGTCTGGGTGCTGCTGCGCGAGTGAGGAGAGGAGGTCGCCAGTTTTATCGGTGGAGCGATCGTTGACGGCGATGATCTGAAGGTTGGCATAGTCCTGAGCGAGCAACGACAGGATGGTTTGGGCGATGTCGACCGCTTCGTTGCGAGCCGGGACTATAACGGTGATCGACGGAGTGCCGTCCGGCCACTGATCGTATTGCGCGAGGAGCAGATTTGGGACGGACGGCAGTCCGCGGGCGGCCGCGATAACTTTGGCAAGCCAGGTCAGAGCCACGAGCCACGCAATAATTTCGAGAGTCAGGGTCATGCGGCGGCAGTCTGCACGTCGGTGTACAGCGGCGGAGCGTAGCGCGAGCCGATGAAGAAGATGACCGAGGCGAGCAGCATGGTAATCAGTGTAGAGCCGAGGCCGATATTGAGCGTGGAGTGATCGCTGACGGTTCCAATGAGGCTTGGGCTGATGGCGTCGCCAAGTGCGTGAATCAGAAAGAGCTGGCCGGCGAGGGCGGTGGCCCGGATCTCTGGGCGGACGGCGTTGACTGTCGCGGCGTTGACTGGGCCGGTGCCTAGGAAGATGAAGAAGATGGCGAAGGCGAGGCCATAGAGCGTGAGGGAGTGCGGGCCGAAGAAGCAGACGAGCGCGGGTGGGACCGCGATGGCGGAGCTGATGGCGGGTACCAAATACAGAGCTTTGGGGTTGGTGCGCGACCACTTCTGCGCGATGGTGCCTCCGACGATGGTGCCTCCTAGTCCGGCGACGACTGTGATGGCTCCCATGATGTAGGCCGCAGAGGATTGGGTGCGGCCGTCGATGCGCTGAAGGAAGGAGGGCATCCACCAGGAGATGCCGCCGAGCGAGAAGGTAACGGCTGCGTAGCCGAGGATGGAGGAAAGGTAGGCTTTATTTTTCAGGAGTGAGAAGACAGTTCCCTTCTCCAACTTGGCTTTGTCGTGTTGGCTCCCTCCGCGAGCGGGCTCTCGCATGAAGAGGGCGATGAGGATGGCGATCAGGGCGCCGGGTATGGCGGAGACGATGAAGGACATGCGCCATCCGAAGCGTTCGCCGACGGTGCCTCCGATGAGGTAGCCGAGGGCGGCGCCGACCGGGATTGCCACGCTGAAGATAGTGAGGACGCGATTGCGTTGGCCTTCGGGGTAGAAGTCGGCCAGCAGGGCGGGCGCGAAGATGCCAAAGCTCGCTTCGCCTACTCCCAGGGCTGCGTGGCGTAGGTTGAGCGAGCTGTAGGAGTGGACGGTGGCGGTAAGAAAGTTGATGCCGCTCCAGAAGAGGGCAGCGACGACGATCATGGGCTTTCGGGGAAAGCGGTCGCCAAGCCACCCGGTGATGGGCGAGGTGGCCATGTAGGCGATCATGAACCAGAGGGTAAGCTTTCCGATATTTGCGTCGGAGAGTTGGAACTCGTGCTTGACCTGCTCCTGGACGCCCGGGAGGATGTAGCGGTCGATATAGTTGACGAAGTTCAGGGCGGTGAGGAGAACGAGGGCGGTGGTGGCCCCGGCGATAGGCGGCGTGCGGGTGGGTTTGGTTGCGGATGCCATCTGCGGAAAAGAATAGCAGCTGGGCTTGCGACACATCATTTGCAGATTCGGAATTACGAGTCTGTTATTCCCAAAAGCTGCAGCGCTTCTGCTTCCGCAAAGTCTAAGTACGCCTTTGTTTTGCGTTCAGGGTGCTTCATCCAGAGGATAGGAGGGTACGGTACAAGACCTGCTCTCACGTACACACTGAGATCGCCATGCGTCTTTTCCTGAAAGCCGTCCTGGCCTCGGGTTGTGTTCAGCGCTTGATAGAAGAAGTCGTCGTAGATTGAATCTGCAGCCACACAGACTATCAAGGATGGTTTAAGAAACGGAATTTCAGCCTTGAGAATTCGCACTGACAACTCTTCCTGTTCTCCTGTGAGACGCTTTCCTGGCGTCTTTTTTCGCGTACCGATTTTACAAAGGTTGGTCCACGCGATATTGGAAAGAGGATCGCTGGGATCGCCGGTCTTACTTCCGAGTTGTTTTGCGAATTTCCAAAATCTACCGTTGGTCGCATCGAAAAACTTCTCGCTCGCGTTCGACTCTTCGAAAGAACCCGCTGTTGCTTTTCCGATGTAAAGAATTCTCGTGTTCGACTTAGCGAATTTTTGGACGCGTGACCTAAGAAAGGTCCGGCAAGTTTTCGCTCGAACTGCTTACTGCTTTGTAGATCTTGCCACTTATCTAAAAGTTCTTGCTTGAGGATTGAATCGTCAAACGTCACCGGTAACCCTTTCGTGCTAGGTAGTAGGGATAGCAGCCTGGAGGGTAACATAGGTGCGTCCGGCGTAGAGGCGGTAGGTGTCCTTTGCGCCTGATGCGGCGACGATCTGGAGGGGACGGGGACGGTGGAGGCCGGGGTCGGTCACGGCTTTGGCGGTGAAGAGGTCGTGGGCGCCGAGATCCTGCACGATAAAACTGTCGCCGCCAAGGAAGCCGCAGCCATAGGCTCCTGGAGCGAGGCGGTGGCCGTCGATCTCGAGAGGCGATTCGGTGATGAAATAGGCCTGATATTTGCTTTGGACCTGGCTGGAATAGCCGGAGGTATCGACGAGCGCGACGAGCAGAAGCATCTGGTCGGGGAAGCGGACGCCGGCAGAGTTGCGGCCCTGGATGGGGGCGCTCTGGCCACGGAAGAAGACGGTGGAAGGAAGGATTTTTGCGGCTTGATCGGCGGGGAGGATGCCGGGAGCTTGAGCAGTTGCCGCGGCGTTAACTTCGGGCAGGGTGGCACCGGGTTCCTGGGCGACGACCGGCGTGGCTAGGCTGACGGCAAAGAAGAGTGTTGCGAACGTGCGAAGGGTCATCAAGGCTCCTGAATGCAGGAGACGATCATACCTTGATGGGCGGAGAAGATTACAGAAGAAGGTGGCTGAGCGTGAACAAGACTGTTCGCGCTTTCGCGCGAATGCCCACATCTCAGAATCGAGATATGGGGCACCCGGCAGATTGATACATGGAGGCTCACGAAGTTATTCTTCCTCAATGACAGACTTGCAGCGTTGTCACGAAGAAGGCTTCGTTGGCGCGTTCATAGAGAAGAACAAGCAGGATCGGTCTATATCGTTCCTAGCCTCTGCCAAGCATCGGCGGAAGTTCACGGTCGAGCTTGCTCATTTCAAGGGGCTGGATGAACGCTTTTCTCAGCCGATACCACCGAAGACTGCCCATATGGTGAAGGAGATATGCCAGTTGCTCAAGAGCAGGGGCGCTGGGCAGACGGTTTGGATAATTTCGGAGCTTGCAAGCCTAGATGGTCGCGAGCTGGACCTTGAAGAAGCCCTTTCGCACGTTTGGGGGCGTAAGATTGGCAGCGTTCTTTCGTGCCTACCCGGGAAACTTGCATATTTTGAGGACGAGGAGAAGCAGCGGCTCCTCGTGCGTTAGCGGACGGTCCGGGAATTGTAGAGTTCAAGACCTGAGATCAGCCAGGTCGCATCGAGGCGTAGCTGACGGCGCGAATGTAAACCGCGTTCGAGATCCCCTCGCTGCGCTGGAATAGTGTCCAGTCTAGATCGCCTTCCAGCGAGGGACGGAAGAACGAACAAGCCATTTTAGAAAGCCGGCAGGGTGGCGGAAGGATTTGTGTTGCCCCACCCCACCTTAGGCGCAAAAGCGCGCCGAATATGGGACACCCGGATTTTGGGGCCGGGTCGAGAAGCGACAGCAGATCCGCTGCGGGAGACATCAAGAAACGCAAGCCGACGCACAGAGAAATTGCGTTTCACGGCGGGGTCTACCTGGGCTGGGTTTCTGCTCGGGGGTAGGTGGCTTCGACGATGGTGGAGATGCCGCCGCGAGGGCGGAAGTCGCCGGTGACCTTGGCCCAGACCGGGTTGCAGGCTTTGACAACGTCGTCGAGGACCTGGTTGACGATGTTTTCCTGGAAGATGCCGAGGTTGCGGTAGGTGAAGAGGTATTCCTTAAGCGATTTGAGTTCGAGGCAGGTTTCGCGGGGCATGTAGCGGATCAGGAGACGGCCGAAGTCGGGCAGGCCGGTCTTGGGGCAGACGGAGGTGAACTCGGGGTCGTCGACGAGGATTTCGTAAGACTTGAACTGGTTGCGCCAGGTCTCGATGGGGGGGAAGCTGGCGTCGAGTCCCGATGTTGCGTGGTCGTCGGTGTAGCCGGTGGTGTAGGTGCTCATGGCTCTATTTTATCGTGAAGAGATTTTGGCCTGCCGGCCGGGCCTCCTGCGCGGAGCGCGGTGACTTCGTGACATGTATACCCCTTCTGTTGGCGCTCCCGTTGGTCGCGAACAAAGGCTCATTGCGTCGACCATAGGAGGTCCACGGCAGTCTGTATACATCCCCCGCGAGTGGGCGCTGCTTCGCGCTCGGGTGAAAATGCACCGATTACGCGCGATGCGAGTTTGCGTGAACGATGCGGAGTGTGGCGGGGTGCGTGAATGCCTAGAGTGGGGTCAACTCTCGCTGTTGAAAGGAATCTGCATGGCGCACCAGACGATTCATCCTTCTATTTTGTATTTTGGCACTCCGGTGGTGCTGATTGGAACGCGCAACGAAGACGGCACATCGAACCTGGCTCCGATCTCGTCCGCCTGGTGGCTGGGGTGGAACTGTGTGCTGGGCTTCGGCGCACATTCGAAGACGCCGCAGAACCTGCGCCGGACGCGGATGTGCACATTGAATCTGCCGTCGGTGTTGCAGGTGAGCAAGGTGGACAAGCTGGCGCGGCTGACAGGCTCGGACCCGGTGCCGCCGGGCAAACAGACGAAGGGATATACCTTCTGTGCGGACAAGTTTGGCGCGTCGGGTTTTACGGAAGATCGCGCTGAGCTGGTGGATGCACCTGTGGTGCGGGAGTGCCCGGTGCAGATGGAGGCTGAGTTGACGGAGTCGCACGTGCTGACGCCCGAGATCAAGGGCTCGCTGGTGGCGCTCGAGGTGCGGATCCTGCGTGTGCGTGCGCGGGCCGAGGTGCTGATGGACGGAGAGCGGGACAGGATCGATCCGGACAGGTGGAGGCCGCTGATGATGAGCTTCTGCCGCTTTTATGGACTGGGCGAGGAGGTACATGCTTCGCGGCTGGCGGAGATTCCCGAAGCGCTGTATCGGCCGCAGCGTGTGCAGGCTATGCTCGATGAGCTTGACGATGAGGCTGCGGAGGCGAGGGGGCTAAGCCACAAATGGGTGAAGCGGTAGGTACCGAAGGCGACCTTGGATCAAGGTAGTCGGGGAGGGGTAGTGGCGGGCCTCTTCTCTGTATACGCGGCGAGGCCTGTGGTTCGCCTGGGTTTCGCCTGGGGACGGCGTCGGGCGGCCTGCTGGATACGATATAGGGTCTGAAATTGTGCATCAGACCAGAAGGATGTCCAAGGGAGGGCCGTGCTGCGAATGGGACCAAAGCCACGCGACAGATGGGATGGGGATGGGGCAGGTTTGAGACGATGGCGATGCGGACGGCTGGCTGCGCTGGGTGCGGTCGCGGGGCTGGTATTGGCGTGCGGCGTGCGGCAGGGAAGGTCGCAGGCGAACTCACAGCAGCCCGCCGTGCAGGAACTCCGGCAAGCTGCGGCGAGTCCGACCCACGAGGCGGCTCAGGCCGGGGACCCGGGAGCGGCGGATACATCGACGAGTGGGACGCTCTTAGAAAAGGCCGGCGAGAAGGGTAAGGACAAGAAAGAGAAGAAGGCGGCTGGGGTGCCCAGTCTGGATATACGGGCGCGGAGCGGCGACGTGCTGGCGCACTTGAACGAAATTGTGGGATTTTATCGGCTCTCGCTTACTCCAATCCAAAAGGCAGGCGAGCCGAACGATGTGGTGTATTTCGACCGGTCGGTGGACCTGGCGTCGCAGGCTGCGGTGTTTGCGTTCCAGTCCGCGAAGGCCGAAGCTACGCTGCTTGCGGCGCATCACGACAGCACGTCGGGACCAGGTGAGCAGCAGAGGCTGGAGACGACGAAGACGAACGTCGAGCGGCAGCTTGCGGAGTTGAAGGCAGAGGCAGAGGCGCTGGACAAGCAGATACAAAAGGCGAAGGGGTTGCAGGAAGCGGCGTTGCGGCAACAGCGTAAGGATATTGCGGCGGCAATCGATCTGAACACGTCGATGGATGCTTCACTCGAAAAAATTGTGGGTATGGCGGAGGTTCAGGGGACGACGGGGCTGACGGCGGACGTTGCGCGGCTGGAACGTTCGGTGCCGCAGTTGTACAGCAAGACGAGGGTGGTGGCTCCGCAGGTGGAGACGCTCGATGCGGCGCGTTCGGCGGGTGTGAGCAGCCAGGGTGCGGTGCTGTTTCAATTGTTGGGGACCAAGCGCGAACTGGGCAGTTTGCTGGAGCAGAATGAGGAGGCGCAGAAGGCCGCAGCGGTGGTGCGAGGGCCACTATCGGCGGTGCTTCGCAATCTGGTGAAGCAGGGTCAGGAGCTTTCGGCAGCGGCCGCGGCTCCGGTGGTTGTGCCTTCGGTGATGAAGCCGGACACGAAAAAGAAAGGCGCGAAGGGCAGCACACCGAGTGTCGCTGGGGGAGCAGTCTCCGGTCCGTCGAAGAGGGCCACAGCAGGCGGGACGGCAGGTACGTCCGTGGCTGCGAGTGCGCCCAGAGCGGTTCCTCTGCAGACTCTGGATTCGATCACGACGGATTTCAACGCGCTAGCGTCGGCTGCGGTGCCGCTGAGTCAGGAGATGATCGTTTTAGAGCAGAGCAAGGCGAACCTGATTGCGTGGCAGACGGCGGTGGGGCTGGAGTACGCGGAGATTCTGCATGCGCTTCTGCTGCGTGTGGTGGTGATTGCGATTGCGCTTGGAATCATCTTCGTCGCGGGTGCGGTGTGGCGGCGGGCGACCAATAAGTACATTCATGAAGCGAGGCGACGGCGGCAGCTGCTGGTGATCCGGAGAGTGACGGTAGGGCTGCTTTCGGCGTTGGTGATTCTGTTTGGGTTTGTGACGCAGTTCAACTCGCTGGCTACGTTTGCGGGATTTATTACGGCAGGTATTGCTGTGGGATTGCAGACGATCCTTCTATCGGTGGCGGCATATTTTTTTATCGTGGGAAAGTATGGCGTGAAGGTTGGCGATCGGATTACGGTTTCTTCAGTGACCGGAGACGTGATTGATGTGGGCCTGGTGCGGTTCTACATGATGGAGCTTGCGGGAACAGGGCTGGAACTGAACCCGACGGGGCGTGTCGCGGTATTTTCGAATGCGGTGTTGTTCCAGGCGGGGACGCCGTTGTACAAACAGATTCCGGGGACGCAGTTTGCGTGGCATGAGCTGATTGTGAAGCTGGCGCCCTCGGCCGATTACGCGAAGGTTTCGGCGGCCATCTTGAAGGAGCTGGAGGGGGTGTATGGGACCTACCGGCCAAGCATTGAACGACAGCACCGGGATGTCGAGAGCTGGATGCAGACGCCGATTCCGGAGCCGGCGATCGATTCCAGGCTGCAGTTCAACGCGGGGGCGCTGCAGCTCTGGGCGCGTTTTCCAGTGGAGCTTGCGTCTGCCGCGGAGGCAGATGAGCAGTTGACTAAGGCTCTGCTGGCAATGATGGAAAGTGAGGAGTACAAGGGGGCGTTCGCGGCGCCGCCTGCGATTCAGCCTTCAGTGAAGGGATAGGTTTGAATCGAGTAACAGGATTGTGCAGTAAACACTGAACTTCAGCTCCGATTCTGCATCTGCGAAGGAGAAGGTATGAATCCAGAACAGTTGATGTACGAGCTTCTCCGTCTAAAGCGTTGCGAGCACATTCTGTGGGCAGCGATCATTTCAGTTGCTCTTGTATGTCTTGTCGTGAGTGCTCTGGAATGGCACACGGTCCAAACTCTGGCTCATCGGCAAACTCTTACCTTGCGGCGGTTGGACATTGTTGATCAGAGCGGAGTGTCGCGAGTGATTCTCGCTGCGCCTGCCCCTCCACCAACCCGCTTCGGGAAACTTGGTAAGCGAGATGGTGTTGTTTCTGGAATTCTTCTGACTGATGCTACAGGCACGGAGCGAGGTGGATACGTCACAAGCGACGGTGAGGACGCTAACGCTTTGTTCACCTTAGACGCTCAGGGAAAGCAGACTGTTCTACTTCTCGCAGAGCCTCGGGGCAATACCCTGCTTCGCCTCTGGAACAGAGATAAAGGATCTCTCGTCATGGGCGTTTCTGACTCGGAGCCATTCCTAAACGTGAGGCAGAACGACAAAATATTTCTAAGTGCCCCCACAAACAATCGGGAAAGCCATGATTCCCGACCGCTCTTCCGATAACAGCAACCGGCGCTGCGGAAACATTGCGAAGTGGTTAGTTGCGACGGCTGAGGGTGGGGCGGTCGTCGGTGCTGTCGGCTGGGTTATTGGTGCTGGGGTCGTTGTTGCCGCTGCTGGCGGTGGTGCGGCGCAGGGTGGGCTTGTTGCCGTCCTTGCCGTCTTTGAGCTTGCGCTTGTTTTCCAGGCGGGCGAGGCGGCCCTTGATGTCGTCGAACTCGGACGTGGTGACCATGTAGTCGGGACGCGCGGGCATGATGGTGGCGATTTCGTCTTCGGAACGGCCGATGCGGTCGGGGGTTTGGGGGTGGTCGGAGAAGACTTTGGCCAGGGTGCCGGGCTTGTGTTTCTCGAGCGCGTCGATCTTTTCGAAGAACTGGATGAAGGCCTGGGGATCGTAGCCGGCCTTGTACATGTATTGCAGGCCGAGGTAGTCGGCTTCGGACTCGTCCATGCGTGAGAACTTGAGGAAGCCCATGGGGATGGCGAGCTGCGAGGCCTCGTAGATGCCGTAGCCGGTCCAGCTGCCCTGGGTGAAGATGATCAGCGGAATGGAGCCGATCTGGGCGTAGTTCATCTTGGTCATCTGGCGTGCGGCGTGATGGGCGCAGACGTGAGCGATCTCGTGCGACATGACGCCGGCGAGTTCGGCTTCTTCGTCAGCGGCGAGGATAAGGCCGGAGTTGACGTAGAAAAAGCCGCCGGGAAGGGCCATGGCGTTGATCTCGTCGGAGTCGATGACCTTGATGGTGAAGGGGACCTTGCAGTCGGAGTTCTTGACGATGTTCTGGCCGACGCGGTTGACGTACTCGACGACGACGGGATCGGTGACCAGGTGAGCGGACTTTTCGATCTCCATGGAGTACTGCTTGCCGTTGCGGATCTCCCAGTCGGTGGAGTACCAGTTGCCCATCCCGCGGCCACCGATATTGCGCGTGCCGACGGCGTTGACGTCGTCTTCGCTGCCCGCCTTGATGTGGGGGTTGAGTGCCTCGCCGGGGGACGGCAGGACGTCGGTCTTGTTGTCCTGTTTCACCTGCTTTGCGGCTGCTTTGCTTTCGGCGGGCGTGGCGGTGGGGGTGCCGGGGATGGGCTTTTCGACAGGGACGCCGGCGGGAGGCTGCGGGGTGTTGGGCTGGGTGGTTTGGGGAACCTGGGCCGGGCTGCTGGCTGGGGCTTGAGTCTGTGTGGAGCTTTGGGCGGACGCAGCGATGGAAAAGGCGAGAATGACGGTCAGGCCGAGTGGCGCGATGGGACGCATGAGGTGACTCCTGTATGGGCCGCTTCCCTGCTCGCCTGGGCGCAGCTCGACGTGTCTTAGACGTTAGTATGCGCTCATTGGTGAGCTATTGGCGAGCCCACCCCGAGGGGTAGGCAACGGCTTTGCGCCCGCGCGTCACGGTTGGCGGACCAAACGTTTTTCTCACGACCGGTGACGGCGCCGACCAAACGGTATACCCGTCATGAAGCGACAGCCTGTCAGCTGGCTTACCAGGTGTTGTAGGCGGTCCCGTCTCCGGCGCTCATCTGGGCGCCGCTATGGACGTCGTCGATGCCGGGCTGCGTTTGATCCAGGCTCATCAGCGTGTCCTCCTGGACAGGCACCCAGGTGTCGGCGCGATGGGTGAAGGGGTCGATCGGCATGACTTTGAGATAGCCGGACTGAACGAGGTCGTCCAGTGACTGTGGGGCCTTCTGCTTGTCGACGGTGTAGGAGTCGATGGCGCCGCGCATCACGTGGAGGTCTTCGCGCAGGGCCGCCTCTTTGGCGTTGCGAACGTTGCTGACGTAGGCGGGAATGGCCACGGTGGCGAGAATGCCGATGATCACCATCACGATCATCAACTCGAGCAGGGTGAAACCGGGACTACAGGGGGTAGGGGGTAGGGGGTAGGGGGTAGCTGGCGGGTGCGCGGCCTTTGGCCGGGATGATGTCCGAAAGTGGCGGGATGAGGGCGTCGTTACCATGTGGAGTACTTCGTTCCGTCGAGCGCGGTGCCGTTGCTCTTGGTGTAAACATCGAAGACGTTCTGGCCGCCGAAGGCGTCGGAATCGGGCTCGTCCTGGTTGGAGCGAAGGCCCCATTCGGCGCTGTTGGTCATGGGATCGACCGGAATTTTTCGCAGAAAACGAACTTTCTTTGTCTGGACCTCGACACCGTCGACCATGGTCTGGAGGTCGGGCGGATAGTTCATGCTGTCGGCCTTGGTCATGAAGGCTCCCTTGTCGGCTGCGTCCTTGTAATGGTCTATGGCGTCACGCATCTCCCAGAGATCGCGGCGAAGTTCTCGCTCCTTTTCCCGTTTGACTTGGAAGCGGGCAATGGGGAGAGCGGCGGTCGCGAGAATAGCGACGATGGCAACGGTAATGATGAGTTCGATGAGGGTGAGGCCAGCTTCGGGGTGGGTGGCCTGTGCGGAGCCAAGGTTTGCAAAGGCCAGCCCTGGGGCACCCGGATTTTGCGCACCCCGCTTGATTCCACCCAGACCGATTTGGCCCGCGTTGCTTCGATCGCGATTGTCCGGGCCCGGATTCTGGACCGCTCCGAAGCCAGTGCCACGGCTCACTTCACATGCACCATGGCCTGCGAGCCAACGGCCGGGAGATTGGCCTGCGCACTGTTGAGAGCGCCGACTTTGACCAGGTCGAGGCTGGAGTCGCCGGGAGCGATGGCCTTGAAGGTGAGAGTGCAGAGGCTTCCCTGTCCACTGATACCTGCGGCGCGGGGTGGCCGTTCGGTGGCTATCGCGACCAGTCCGGCGCCGTCGTCGCGGTGGACAATCGAAACTGCCTGACCATCGCGGGCGAGGAAGTCACCGGAGTCCACGTTCACCAGTTGCAGGACGGCCGGGTTGAAGCGCATCTGCAGCGGGACCGAAGCAATGTCGTGGCCGTTGCCGAGCATGACGGAGATCTGGAATGTGCTTCCGACGGCTGGGTTCGAAGTCGAGGGGACGACGGTGAAGTTGACGGCCTGGCCCCCGGGAGAGTAACCGGCGCCGGGTGCGGGGGCGGGCGTGTATGGCTGTTGCGGGGCGGCAACGGGCGGTGTGATGGGTTCGGCCTGCTGGTTGAGCTGCTGGACCATGGCGCTGGCTGCGTTCGCGGCGGTGGTCTTCGGAGCAGGCTGGGCCGGGCGGCTATAGACGGGTTCGCTGAGCCCGGCCTGTTCCGCAGCGGGGTTGCGATGGAGTTCGATCGACTGGCCTGTGCCGGTGTCGATGGCGCGAGTGTTGATGCGGCTGAGAACGGACTCGCGGACGATGTGCGGGATCAGGAGGAAGACGATCTCGTTTTTCTGCACCGTCTTGTCCCGCGAAGTGAAAAAGTACTTGAGCAGCGGCAGTTCGCCGATTCCAGGGGTGCCATTGACGTTCAACGTATCGCTCTTGGTCAGCAAGCCCGCGAGCAGGCTCGGTTCGCCGTCCTTGAGTTGGATGACCTGTTCGATTTTATTCTGATTGATGATGGGTTCGTTGACACCTGAAATGGTTTGGGTCGGGCCTTCCGATGAGACCTCGATCGACAGCTTGAGCGTGATCTGGTGGTCGTAGTGGACCGTGGGCGTCATGTCGATCAGCACGCCGACATCGAGATAGGTGAACTGAGTCTGGACGCCGATGCTGGCGACGCCGGTCGAGACGCCTGCGTTGTAAGAGCCGGTGGCGACGGGGATTTTCTGGCCAATCTTGATAGTGGCGCGCTGGCCGTCGGTGGCCCGCAGGCTCGGATTTTGCAGGATGCGGGTATCGGCGTTCGAAAGCAGCGCGTTGACAACACCGCCGGAGATGCCGACCGCGAGATTGTTCGAGTTGAAATGAGCAAGCGAGTTGAGTGTGAAGTTGGAGGGTGACGTTGGCGTGGTACCGCCCGCGACCGGAGTCGAACCTCCGGTGGTCGTAGTGTTGGGATTGGCCTGTGGGGTGAGCGTGACCTGAGTGGGCAGCGTGATGCCGAGGTTGTGCTCGACGGTACGGTCGACTTCGAGCACGGCGACGTCGACGACAACCTCGGGACGGGCGCGATCAAGGTCGTTGAGCAGCTTTTGCGCGAGCAGCAGCTGGTCGGGTGTGGCGCGCATGACGATGGCGTTCTGGCTGGGCACGAGATAGATCTTGACGCTGGGATCGAGCAGGTTGCGGATGGCGACGACGACTTCATTCGCATCGTTCTGCTGGCTCGCATTGGTCAGATAAAAGGTCTGAACCGCCTGCTCGTCAAGGTCCGTTCGCTTCTGACGATTGTTCTGCGCGACAAAGATGGTGTTCGCAGTGACCGGCTTGTAGAAGGTTCCGGAGATGGTTCCGACGATGCGGAGCGCGTCTGACAAGGTAACGTTGGTGAGGTCGACGGGAATGCGCTTCGAGGTGTAGTCGGGGTCGAAGAGGACGTTGATCCCTGCGGCTTTGCCGATGGCCTGGTAGATATTTTTAACGTCCTCGACCATATGCAGCGTGATGGGATCGTCGGAGACGGGCTTGAGCTCAACCGGGCCGGAGATCGAGCCTATTTCGCTGACGGTCTGGGCATGCTGGGCGGCCTGCGGGTTTACCGCCTGCGGTGGCGCGGGCGAAGCTGCGGGAGCCGATCCTGGCGCGGGCTGGGCCTGCTCGATAAGGTCGATCTCCTGCTGCGCGATCTGGTTGCCTGGATCAATCTGTAGAGCGTGGTTGAACTCAGCCAGCGCCCCGTTCAGGTCGCCGCTTTGCCTGAGCACGCGGCCACGATCGACGTGCGAGATGGCGGCGAGGAAACGCATGCGCTCGAGATGGGCTTTATAGCGCAGGTCGGCGGGCTTCTTCTGCACCGCAAGACGATAGTCCTCGTACGCAGCGTCGTAGTTCTGACGGTTTTCCGCGTCCTGGCCGCGCTTGTCGAGCTTGCTTGCGGACTGCGCGCGCGCATGAGAGGTTCCGAGGCACACGAGGCAGCCGAGAACCAAGACAGGAAGCGCTGGACGCGCGATTGCCGATAGTGTGTTGATTGATTTGTACCCGCGACCCATGCTGCTTCCGTTTGCGTCCTTTACACCGTGAAGAGTATGGCCTTTGCCGGAGCGCACGCCGGACCGGATGGTGACTTCGGCATAGGCGCTGTCCGCGGAGGTGTCGCCGGACAGGCTATCGCGCTCGGGTGAGTATAGCATTCGGGGCAAGGTTACCTCGTGAAGAGCATGGGGTCGGTGGACCGCCCGCACAGCATGGGACGGCCTGGCTGAGGCTGCGTGTGGGAAGTCGACGCTGTGGCCGAAATACCACGACTGGCTCCGAAACAGTAGACAGTAGGTTGGGCCGGCTCTGCCTCGGGGGAGAGGGACGTTCAAGCCGTGTTAAAGTAAAGGATTGCATGGCGCGTTCGATGTCCAATACGACGGCGGCCCACCCACCCAAACCTGTGGTGAAGGAGAAGGATCGCGACCCGGTGGCGGCGGGCAAACGCGATGCTGCGTTCAACCGCTCTGCGAGTTTCAACTACTTTTTGACCGATAAGTTTGAGGCCGGCGTGGCGTTGCGTGGCACCGAGGTGAAGTCGATCCGCGAAGGCAAGGCCAACCTGAAGGACGCCTATGGGCTGTTGAAAGATGGCGAATGCTTTCTGCTGAACGCGCACATCGGACCCTTCTCGCATGGAAATGCCATGAACCATGATTCGTTGCGCACCCGTAAACTGCTGCTGCATAAGAGTGAGGTGCGGAAGCTCGAGGGTATGACGAAACAGAAGGGCTTTACGCTTATTCCGGTGCGGCTTTATTTTCGTAACGGGCGGGTTAAATGTGAGATCGCCCTGGCAAAAGGCAAGCAGGAATGGGACAAGCGCGCAACCGAACGCAAGCGCGAGGCCGATAGCGAAGCCAAGGCGGCGGTGGCTCGCAGTCAGCGAAGATAATCCTCTTTTGCTTGGAGGCTGCCCCGCTTCCCGTGACCTGGGCCGGGTTACGATAAAGCTATGGACACGAAGCTTCTCTTTCAGGACACGGCCGGATTTCAGACATCTCTGCTTGCTGTATTTGCGGTTGACATTGCGCATGGCAAAGATGCCGAACCTCTGCTCGGCTTGTTGACGACCTCGGATGCGGTGTCGAACGCAGCGGCGAAGGTGCTGGCTACGGGCGAGTTCAAGGCGACACTGGGAGAGACGCTGCTGCTGCATGCTCCGGCTGGGCTCAAGGCCGAGCGTCTGCTGATTGTGGGACTGGGCAAGGCGAAGGGGCTGTCGGTGCATGAGGCACGACTGGGTGCGGGTGCGGCAGTGCGGGCGGCCAAACCGATCGGCGTTCGCGAGATGGCAATGGCGTTTCCCGAGGACCATGCGCTTTCGGACGAACATCTGGAGACGCTGCCCTGCACCCTGCTTTCGCGCGCCCTGATTGAGGGCGCGGAGCTGGCGGAGAAGGATTGGGACACGTATCGGAGCGAGCGGAAAGACCGGTCGGTGAAGACGCTTGTTGTGCTGGTGAACGAGGCCGAGCGTTCCACCAGAGCCGAGATACAGCAGGGATTCGAGGTGGGGCGCATCGTCGCGGCGGCGCAGAACTTTACACGTTCGCTGGTGAACGAGCCGGGCAATGTCTTGACGCCTACCGAGCTTGGCAAGCGCGCTGCGGCCATGTGCGCGGAGTTTGGCCTCAAATGTGAGGTGCATTCGACCGAGAAACTGATGGAGCTGGGGATGGGCGCGTTTGCGGCGGTCGCTCAGGGCTCGGCGGAGCCTCCAGCGCTGATCGTAATGACGTATGAGCCCGAGTCAGGTTCGGGCGAAGTGTTGGCCTCCGAGGCTCCCGTGATGGGCCTGGTGGGTAAGGGGATCACCTTCGATACGGGCGGCATCTCGATCAAGCCAGCCGACGGCATGGAGAAGATGAAGTACGACATGGCGGGCGCGGGCGCGATGATCGGCGCGATGCAGGCTATTGCGCAGCTGAAGCCGAGGGTGAAGGTGATTTCGGTGGTGTGCTCGGCGGAAAACATGCCGGACGGAAAGGCGTTTCGCCCGGGCGATGTGCTGACGGCGATGTCGGGCAAGACCATTGAGGTCATGAACACGGATGCGGAGGGACGTCTGGTGTTGGCCGACGGGCTGCACTACGCCAGGACGCTGGGCTGTACGCACCTGATCGATGCCGCGACGTTGACGGGCGCGTGCGTGGTGGCGCTGGGTAAAGTAAATGTGGGCCTCTTTTCCAACGATGACGCCACGTGGGAGAAGTTCCAATCTGCGGCGAAGATCTCCGGAGAAAAGTTCTGGCGGCTTCCTTGCACGGACGACTACAAGGACCAGATTGCAAGCCAGATCGCGGACATCATGAACACGGGAAAAACTCGGTATGGTGGAGCGATCACCGCGGCAATGTTTCTAAAAGATTTTGTTGCCGAGACGCCGTGGGTCCATCTCGATATCGCAGGCTGCGCGTGGAATGACGAGAACAAGGCCTGGATCGCGAACGGACCGAGCGGGATTGCGGTGCGGTCGATTCTGGAGTGGGTGCGGAGCTATTCCGCCTAGCAGCAAATGTGCGGGGGGGGTCTTCTAAGTGATCCGAGTGCACGTCAAATCGCTACTTTTGCGGCCGCAGTCGCTTCGTCCCCGGTGTTCGGGGTACCGGTGCGTTCCATGAGGAGGAGATGCACTTCCTCCGAAGCTACAGGACAGTGCTCGACTCCCCTCGGAACGATGTACAGATCGCCTGGCCCGAGATGCACGTCACCATCACGCAGCTTGATCGTCAGTTGACCCACGATCACCAGGAAAAAGTCGTCTGTGTCCGCGTGGGAGTGCCATACGAACTCACCCTTGACCTTTACGACCATGACATCGTGGCCGTTGAAAGCGGAAATGAGCTTGGGAGACCATTGATCTGTGAACAACGATAATTTTGACTTCAGGTTGATCGCCGGCATTGTCGTGCCTCCTGTAGCTAGTCATGCTCGACTTTACGCGCTCATCATACTTACATAACCGGCGGGGCTTCGATGCCGAGATAGCCGAGAGCGCGGATCATTTGACGCTGGGCGATCGCGGCGGTGGCGAGCAACAAGGATTTGCGCGTGGGATCGGCTTCGTTCAGAACATGATGGCGGTGGTAGAAGTTGTTAAACTGCTGAGCGAGTTGAAAGGCGTACTTAGCGAGGTGCGCGGGCTCAGCGGTCGCGATGCACTGTTCGATGAGCAGAGTGAGTTTCGAGGCCAGCAGCCAGGTCTCCCACAGGCTGGTTCCCTCTTCCGTGTCGAGGATGTGCGCAAGGTCGAGCGTTGCGATTGCCCCCAGTGCCGCAGCTTCGGTAGTGTTGGCTTTGCGGAAGATATTGGCGGCGCGAACGATGGCGTACTGCACGTAGGGGCCGGTCTCGCCTTCAAAGCTGAGAGCGTCCTTGAAGTCGAAGGCGATGACGGTGTTGCGGGTGAATCGGAGCATGAAGTAGCGCAGTGCGCCAACTCCGATCTGCGTTGCGATGGTGAGACGTTCGTCGGGCTCGATCTCGGGATGGCGGGCGTCGACCTCGGCTTTCGCATTCGCGATGAGTTGGTCGAGCAGATCGTCGGCTTTAACGCCGAAGCCTTTGCGTCCGCTGACCTCGATGTAGGAGCGCTTCTGGTCCGCTTCGCTGATGGGGTAGCCGAGATCGATCGCGCAACGCGGCGTAAGCGCCACCATCTCGTAACTGAAGTGGGTGTAGTGATCGGCGGCCTCGCTGTAGCCCATGCCACGCAGGGCGGCGACGACGTTGTTCTGCGGGTCGTTCTGGCGCGAGTCGATGACGTTATAGATGGCATCGGCGTGGCCATAGGTGGGGTGGCCGGGATCGCTCGCGCCTGAGGTGGAAATCCAGCAAGTGCGGTCCCCATACTCGAAAAATCTGGTGTAGCCGAAGTCTTTGCCCGGTAGCAAGCCAAATTTCCAGAGGTGGTAGGCGATGTCCTTGCCGACGTAGGTGACAGTGCCGTTCGAGCGGACAATCACTTTAGCGTCTTCGTCGGGAAGACTCGAGTCTTCCGTCGCGATCTCCTCGGCCGTTCCCGCGCGGCGCATGACGTAGCAGCCCTTGTTTTTGCCCGCGGTCTCGAGGTAGAGCACACCCATTTCAAGCATCAGCGTGCGTGCGGCATCCCAGAAATGCAGGGTCAGGATCTCGCTCTCACGGGGCAGGAAGTCGTACTCGATACTGAGGCGCTGCATCGTCTGCAGGTGGCGATGGAGGACGGCAGTGGAGATGAGGTCCGCGATGGCTGCGGTCTCGTTGCCGCCGGCCTCAAGCGCGTGTAGCGTGTCCAGGCGAATCTGTTTGCGCGCGCCAAGCTGTGCTGGATCCGCGGTGTACCACTGCGAGACGCGGGCGTACAGGTCCCAGCAATAGAAGTCGATGCGCCGGTTGGTCTCGATCAGTTCAGTGAGCAGCTCGCGTGTGCTGTCGAGAGACTTGCCTTCGAGGTGGACGAGGCCAACGACGACATCGGCTACCTGGACGCCGGTATTGTCGATGTAGTTCTGTACACCGACGTCGTACCCGCGCTTGTAGTTATCGGGACGGAGCAGGCGCTGGAACGTGTCGCCGAGAATAGCGTTACGGAGATGGCCGATGTGCGCGGCCTTATTGGGATTGATGCTGGTGTGCTCGACCAGACGAAAGCCCGGACCGCCTATGTCTGCGTGCTGATCGGCGGCGATGTGCCGCAACGTGGAGCCACGGTTGAGCCGGATATTGAGGTAGCCTGCGCCTGCCACCTCTACACTCGCGATGCCCTCCAACTCAGATTGTTCGGATGCCAGCTCTGCGTTCAGCTCCGAGGCGAGTTCGGTTGCGATCACGCGGGGAGCTTTGCGAAGTCGCTTGGCGAGCTCGAAGGCAACCGGCAGGGCAAGCTCTCCCATGGCGATATTGGGGGGCTGCTCGACCGCGAGTTGGGGGAGCGTAACGCCGTACTTTGCAAGAAGGATCGCCTGGATGCGAGCCGATAGACACAGCTGGATTGTGCGATACATGCTTTAAATTCACCGGGGCTTCAGTTGCTGTTTGTGGAGTGGACCCAGTTTACAAGAGATGGCGCACCGCGCTGTATGCCCAACCTACGAAGCGCCGGAAACGATTACCGTTTGAACGAGAATTTTTTATGCGCAAAGTAGCTGTAGCAGGCAATGATCACTGCATTCACGATGCCGGCCAGAAACGGCGCGTACGAATGAAACGTGGGAACGCGAAGAAAAATACTGGTCGCAACTGGCAGGATCACCAGTTCAGCCGGAGTGCTGACACCGTAGACCGCAAAGCAGCGCAGCCACTCCTTCAGATAGTTGCCTTGGGTACGGAAGACGAAGTGCTTGTAGCAGAGGAACGCGATCGTGATCGCGACGGGCTTTGACGTGATCGAGGCGATGTCCGCGATGAGCGGTTTGCCTCGATGCGGAAGCAGATGGCTGAACAGAATGACGCATCCGGAGTAGAGGGCAAGCGAGATGATGGTGTTCGAAACACCCACGATCAGAAAGCGTATGACCTCGCCTGCAGGAAGAGCACGGCGAAGGGCGGCTAACGGGCCGTGCGCCTGCGGATCGGGGCGATCAGACGAGAGAGGTGTTGGGTCAGTGGAGATCACTGGATCCATTCTAGCTGGTGCGTGGCGCACAAGATTACGGGAAGCCGTGCGGCAAAGCATTCCCGTGCGAGAGCGGCCCATCTGCAGATGAAATGTCTTCGCATCTGCGTTCATGCGCGATATATTTTATACATGCTTGCAGGCGGTAGATCTGTCCGCGAGCAATGCAGCGTCGGAGCTTGCCCGCACTGTCGAGAGCGGCCTTTTTGGATTACATTGAAAGCCGCCGGCGGCGATGCGAAGAACAATCCAGCAGCAGAAAAGCACATTCGAAAATTCAGGTTTTCGGCGGAGAAGAAAGCGTTTTGGCTACAACTTTTGCATCGCCAGTCTTTGCAGAACAGGCGCAAGGGCACAAACAAAGGCAGGAACTCGGCTTCGGAGCAAAGCTGGTAACCGCGCTGACCGTCGCCGCGGTACTGATCCACGGATATCACCCCTATGCGGAAGACGGCGGAGTGTATGTGCCGGAGATCAAGCGACTGATCGATCCGGCCCTCTATCCGCGGGGCGCCGAATTTGTAGTAGGACATCTGCAGTATTCGCTCTTTGCGCCGATGATCGCAGGGCTCGTGCGCGTTTCGCATGTAAGCCTCGACGTGGTCCTGTTCGCCGCATACTTGGCGAGCTTCTGGGTCGTGCTTCTCGCGGCGTGGATGCTGGCGGAGCGATGTTTCGAAGGCCGCCCAGCCCGCTGCGGCGCTGTTTCGCTGCTTGCTGTTTGGATGACGCTGCCGATCGCAGGCACTTCCTTGATGCTGATGGATCCCTATGTCACCGCGCGCAGCTTCTCGACTCCTTGCGCCCTCCTGGCCTTGGTGTGTGCCCTCGATTGGCGCCTGCCGGTCGAGGCTGCGGGTGGACGTTCCGGAACAATGGGGCCACGGTGTGGGCTGCTGCTCTGCGCTGCCGCGCTGCTTGCTACGACGGCCATGCATCCGCTGATGGGAGGCTTTGCGGTGGGTACGGTTCTCATGCTGGTTGCGGTGACCTCATCGGACAACGCCGCTCGAACGTGGTTCCCGTCTGGTTTGGCCTTTGCAGCCCTGGCCCTGGCAGCGGGATGTGTGCTGGCCGCACCGCAGGAGAGCGATGCCTACCGTCAGGTCGTGGCGACACGAACTTACTGGTTTCTCAGCAGATGGCATTGGTATGAACTGGTCGGCATCGTCGCTCCGTTGCTGCTTCTTGGCTTGGCTGGCGCGAAAAGATGGGGCACTGCTACAAGCGCACCACTGGAAGCTCTGGCACGAACGGCAGTCGCATCCGGGGCAATCGCAACTGCCGTCGCCGTGATCTTCGCGCGTTCTTCGATGCAGACACATCTGGTTGCAAGACTGCAGCCGCTGCGTACTTTCCAACTGGTCTACATCGTGATGATCCTGATGCTGGGCGGCGCATTGGGGGAGCGTCTGTTACGTCGAAAACCATGGCGCTGGGTGGCGACATTCCTTGCACTCGGTATGGTGATGGTCGAGACCGGGCGAGCTACGTTTCCAGCTTCGGCTCACATCGAATGGCCGGAAGCATTCGCCCGCAGCACAGTGGGACGCCTTTTCGGAAGGCAGACAAACTCCTGGCAGGAGGCCTTCGTCTGGATTCGCGAAAATACGCCACGCGATGCTGTATTCGCGCTTGATCCGCACTACATTACGGCCTCAGGTGAGGACGCGCAGAGCTTTCGCGCCGTGGCAGAGCGAAGTGCCTTGCCAGACTACTCGAAGGATGGCGGCGTGGTGACCAACGAGCCGGGACTTGCTTCTGAATGGATACAGGGCCAGACGGCGCAGCGGGAGCTCGAGGGTGAGGACGATGCGCACCGCTTGGCAGCGCTGGTTCCGCTGGGAGTTGGGTGGGTTGTGCTGCAAAAATCGACGACGACCGGTTTCAACTGCATGTATGAGAACCGGGCCGTGAAGGTGTGCCGGCTGCCGTAGACCTAAGCGATTCTGCGCCGAACGACCGGGCGCTCCGGCGTGCGACCAAGATGCGCTCAGACGCTCCGGGGGATGGGCAATCACACATGGTTACCTGTTCTCGTCTGCTGTCTTTAGTTTCCTGACTTCGCCGGCGACATCGAGGCAGGCTGCACCGCGGTGAGCACGACACTCTCCTGGTCTTTGCTTTCTACTTTTGAGTAGAAGCTTCGCAGGTCGGCATACTCGTCCGTAGGAAAGATGATTTCAGCCATGACAAAGTCGCGCCGGAAAGTGAAGCTGGTCGGGGTGGACTCTGTTTTTATTGCGCAAATGGCTGAAGATTTTAAGCTTACTTTTTCGTTTAACGGAAGAGATTCGATGCTGAAACCTGCGGGGAACCTGATCCGTATCGCGTCCTGGTTGTAGCGAGAACTTTCGAACATTACGGGTATCTCACGTCTACTGTTCGGAAAAGTAGGCTTCTCGTTAGACTCGAAGAGGTCCGCCGGTACAAGAAGGCGCTTGCCGGTGGAGGATCCGAGAGTCCCGCTAACATCCAGGTGCACCACAAGGGGCTGCTCGTAATCGTCTAGTTTCTCAATCGAGGCTACCTTGACCTCCACGCCCTGGGGCATCAGCTTTTCTACGGTAGTGCGCATCTCGCGCTCAAGGCTGGCGCTGTCGCCTTCAAGCGAACGTTGCCGCCAAGTCAGGGCAGGAGAACCCTCAAAGGACAAGGTGACATTTCCGGATACCTCGCCATGGTCGTTGAGTGTGAGATTGGCAGTCCGCGTCGAGTGCGAGAACTGGTATGACTCCCCCGGGGTATGCACGAATGCGGAAGCGCCATCGGTCTGGCGGATGCCTTGTACCATGGTGTGCTTCCATGCCAGGTGGCCGTAAGGGCAGAAACGCGCTCCGGGGTCGAAGAACTGCTCCTTGCCATCGATGTTGATGATGGCGAGGTCGTCGTCCAGTTGCGAGAGGTTGAGAAATCCCGCGAGGAAGAGGTTATGATCCCTGCTGGTAATGCGCGCAAGATAGGCTTTGCTGCCGGCCGCCCGAGCCATTGCGACGAACAGTGCGGTGAGGTCGTCGTTGTTGCCGCGTTTCCGCGCCCATATATCGTCGGTGTTGCGGACTTCGCGGAGACCCTGTGATTTCTCCTCCGACGTGGTGTGCTGCCGGGTGTAGCTGGTGTTTTCAAGCTTCATGACGGCGGCGTACAGCTTGCGCAGCTTCTGGTCTTCGGTGTCGGAAGACGCTGTGAGTTCGTGCACGGCTGCGATCACGCCTGAGCCGGGACCGATGAACTTGTCGCGAAGCTTCGCCCAGTGCTTGCCTTCTTTTTGCCAGTACTCCTCCTCGTTCCGGTATGGCGAGTAGTAAAACATGACGCGGTAGCTGAGGCTGGCCAGCGGAGGCATAAAGTCTTCCTCTGCAATAGGAGGGGTGTCGTGCGCGTTGACCTCGAGGGTCGTGCGCGTCCCATGAAAGGCCCCGACTCCAGCTGTTGTCGTTTGTTTGACCACCGTCCCTGGCGGCAGAACAGGAGTCCAGAAAATCATGCTGGTCAGTTGGCCGCGATCGTCGTCGGTGATCAGTTGTTTGTCCGTGGGCTTCCACATGTAGTGTGATTTGCGCGTAAAGAGGTTGCTTTGGATATACCAGCTTGGCGCAATGAAGTAGTTGTCGCCGTAGCGAATTTTGTACCGATATTCGATGATCGAGCCGACCGCGACATCGGGCAAGGTAAAGACCTTCTCCATGAACTTGAGGCCGTGCGTTTTTTCGACAAGCTTGTCATAGGGCTTGCCTGTGAACGGAATGACGGTGCCATCGGCGTGGATCGTGCGTCCTTCAACGTTCTCGATCGACGTGCTCGCTCCGTAGGCAGTGTGCTGGTAGTTCAAGGTGACGTTGGCGTTCTCCTTTCCGCCTTCGGTCAGCACCTTGAGCCGCACGTAGATGCTGTACATGTGCATGTCATCGTCGGTGATCTCTTCCCGGAAAAGATACACAGCAGGAGCGCCGGGGACCTCCGGTTGCGAGGTCATGGAAAGCTCTTCGGGCGTCGGCTGCGTCCACTGGGCGCGTGCCAGGGGAGAAGCCAAGGCAAGGAGTGCGGCGAGGAACCACAAAGTGCGGCGGTCGTGAGTGTCGCGGATGAGGATCATCGGGCATTTTCCTTGCAAGCGATGTGTGTGCGCTCGGATGTGAGGTGCGACGTTTTACTTCTTCTTGAGTACGGCGCTGTTTTGCTCGTCGGCAGCAATGGTGCCAGCCAGCTTTTGTAGATCGCTGTAACGGTCTGCCGGCAAGGTAAGTTCGCGGACGGTGTAGGTGCGGCTGTAATGAAGAATGTTGTCTTTCACTGTACTCGCGCTCTGGTACGAGGCGAAGCCCATGTCGAGCTTGACCGGATCGGGGATCTCGTCGACCGTGTACCCCGCCGGGAGTTCGATCGTGTAGTCATCCTGCTCCTGCAGGGTTTCATTGAGATCGATGCTCACGTGTCGCGGCTTGCGATCAGTCGGAAGGTACTCCTCGCCGAGCACCCGGGGCCGAACCATCAGAAGCGAGCCCATAGCCTTTCCAAAACGGTCCGCGGTGAGCGTGTAGCTGGTCGTGAGGTCCTGGTTGAGCGCAGCGGCGTTCTGCACGGTGAAGTCAGAGACTGTGAAGCTGGTGAAGTCCCTGCCCAGCAGCTGGTCCAGAAAGCGCGTCTGCTCCCTGGCATCGGCACTGAGGTAAAGCCTGCGGCGATGCTCGCTGACGTCGCCAAATCGCTTTTCGACGACCGTGCCTTTGAGCGAACCGTCAGGCAGCAGATGAAAGCTGGCGGTGCGGTGAATGGTGTTGCGATCCGGAGGCAGCACGGGAAAGCGGATCAGTTCACTCGTCTTGTCCTCTACCAGCACGCCATAGCCCGCCTGTAGGTTGTTTTCTAATTGCCCGAATGCGGTCTGGTCCCATGTTGGATCGAAGATGAGATACCGCCGTCCGGATTTCGTCGTCACCGTGCTGCGTAGTTTCGGAGAGTCATAACCCTTCGGAATCTCGATCGCAGCGATTGCGTGATCTCCCTCGATCGAAGGCGCGTCCGGATCGACGAAACCGCGGCGATGGTCCACGAGCACGAGCGTGGAGTGAATGCCCACGCTCGAAAGCATGGCGGAAAGCAGCGTCGCCTTGTCTTTGCAGTCGCCATATCGGTTGCGGAAGATGTCGTCGGCGAAGTGGGGCTGGTATCCGCCTATGCCCATCTCGATGACGAAGTAGCGCACCTGCTGCTGGACAAACTCCGAGATGGCCTCCGCTTTGTCGTAAAAGTCGCTTTTCCCTGCAGTAAGTTCCTGTGCCTTCGCCGCGATCTGGGGAGTGACCGCGACGCGATCCTTCATGATGGTCCAATACCATTGGCCCACGCTCTGCCAGTTGCCGTCAGTCGGTGCGACCAGACCGGGACCCGCGTAATGGATGGTCATACGACCTTCGAGCGAGGCTGCCTCCGGCCCAAGCAGCACGTGTTCGAGATCGACCGCAGGGGTGTCCTTCATCTCCCAACGCCAGCGCTGGCGCTCGAGGTCGACAGGTGCCATCGGATGGCTGTGGGCCCAGACGCTTCCATAGGTGAACCCCGGAGGAAGCTCCAGAGTGAAGCTCTCGCTGAGATGAGGAAGACTGCCCTGGAAGAACCAGGTTGCCTCCGTCAGGTACGGGTGGATGCGCTGCTCGTATTCGTAGGCAACTACGCCGCCGGGATCCCGCCCCGGAGCATTGGCTACCCGAACCTTGAGATCCATGAAGAAGTTGCCTTGTCCGCGATATCCGAATTCGGCCATTTCGTTGTCCTTCATCGCGTACTCGTGGCCGTCCGGACCGATGCTCCAGACATGCATAGAGAGAATCTTGCTGTCCTTGTCGAAGGGTACGGCAATGATCCCCTGGTCGCGGCCCTGGGGTCGAAGAATCTTGATCACGCGGCGGTCGTGCTCGACCGCGCTGCCGTCCGGGGCTACGGTGTAGGTGATGTTCTCCAGCAACACGACCGCGTTTGTCTCAGGAGGATAGACGGGAAGAGTCTGCTGCGCGGCCGCCTGCACCCAGTCCGGCACGTGGTCCGGTTTGTAGGCGAAGGACGGGGCGGGTAGTCCGTTAAAGACGATCAGGATGAGGCAAAGATACAATCTGCGCAATTGCTCGACTCGCTGTGCCGTTGCGGGCAACATGCATGCATTCGAAGTACGGATACCCAGTGCCTGAGGCTGCGCTGAATGAAAGAAAGGCGTGACAAGAGTTATACGTCTGCGGCAAGGGTGGTTTCAATACAATTCAGCGTGAGGCGATCACACGCTTGGGTGATTGCGCGCGGCACTCCCGAAGCGAGCATCTGCCAAATCCGGATGACGCCATGCAGAGGGTTCGAACCTGATGCTCGCCAACTGTTAGAACGTGTCGGTCAGGTGTGTGCTCCACGTCTAGCTCCCTTGTAACCGCGCCCTGGCTCTCCGACGCAGCACGGAGCGAAGGATTGCGGCCAGCAGGAAGCAGGACAAGAGAATGGCCAGGACCATCAGGAACTGGTTTTCGGAAAACACAATGTTGAGCCGCGCCCAGGGCGATAGCTCGCCGACGTGATACACAGCATCGCCGATCCGATACGAGACGAACCGCGACCCGTGCAGCACGCTCACCGATTGAGAGATGTCCGAGCCTTGCGAGTTCTTGAGGAACACAGGAAGGAAGTCGGCGACAACATCATGGTCGCGCAGTGCGACAACGACCACCGAACGATTCGATCCACTGGGCCACTCAATGCCTTCGATCAGCGCATCCGGCAGTCCGCCCGCCGTCTCGAGCTCGCCCGTCCGGATACTGTCCGAGCTACGCACCTTCCACCATGCATGCTGCATCTGGGCGAAGAAGCCCTGCGTGTCCTGGATGTGCATGCCGCTGCCATCGATGCCCACCGGGAGCGATGCATTCAGCATTCCGATCGCCGGCTGGTCATTTACCGTGCCGAGCACCAGGTAGTCCTTGCGCCGGTCATTCTTCATCCCATCAGCGGTGGTCACCGTTAGGTTGAGCACAGGATATCCCGTCTGCGCGCCAAAGTGTCCCATCAGGGTGACATACATCTCGATCTCTTCCAGGCTCGGCGTCTCCGGCATTACCACAGCAGTCTCGGAAAGGTCAGCGCGGCGCGTGAACGGATACCCCGCGTTGGCGAAGAGCTCGAGATTCGGCAGCGCCGCCCAATGTGGAATGCCCTGCAGATCCAAATACGTATCCTTCAGGATGGAGCCTTCAAGGTTGTTCGGCGCCGGCTCGCATTCTCCTTTTCTCACATACTGGAACAGAAATCGCAGCAGCACCGAGTTTGAAAACGGACCCAGATCCGACACAGGTACCGGCACCACCGTGTCCAGTTGTGCCAAGGAACGGTCGGTGTGCGGCAGAGGCGCGGAGCCGACGTACGAATCATTCGCCGTCACTTGCAGACTGCTGCCGTTGGCAAGCGGAATGCCGTTGTAGCGGTACCCGAGATGAAGGCGCAGGTTCCGTTGCGAGCCAAAGTAGAGGTCGGGCGGCAGCCGAAGATACAACGCGATCGGCCCAGACCCGTCGCTTTTCAGATCTGAAATCTCCGGAAGTTCACCGAGAGCCGTGATCTTCTGCGTGCTGAGCCAGCGCGGTGCATCGTCGGGCTCACGGGGTGAGGGCAGTTTCACGTTTGGAACATGGACCTGGTCGCCCTCGAGCAGATCGCGCTGCAGCAAAAGCCCGTACGCTGAATGCAGCACCTCATCGCCCGACTCACCCGAAAGCACCATCACTTTCGAGTAGACATCGCTGGGGTTCGGGCGCATCGCAATGCTGGGTCCCGAGCCAATGTTGATGTTGAGCGAAACAGGAAGGCTAGCGCGGCTTTCCGCGATCACGATCGCGTTGCCCGCAGGAATCGTTCCGATCGAAACCGGGAATCGAACCGGACGCGAGCCCGCCAAAACTCCAAACCAGGATGCCACGATGCCGGCCGCCTGCAGTGCCTGAGCAGAAGGCGGGCTGAGGAACACGATCGGAACCACGGGTCGAAGACGGACGGCTGAATCATAAAACGGTGCGGGCAGGAGCTTCAGATCGTCATGCAGCGGCGTCAGCGTTCCTGCAAATTCCAACGTCGAGTTGTTGTCGACGCTGCTCCACAGGGCAGAGTGCGAGGGATCTTCGCATTTGGTCGTGTAATGCCCCACAAACTCGAATGTCAGGACATTGTCGTGCGCCAGCGTCCCGGCAGGAAGCGAGACTGTGGCCTCCTGCAGTTCGCCGTGTTCGCCGTGCACGCCTGCTGCCCCGGCCGGCCCTCCGCTCTTCGCAGTGGAAGCAAGCAATGGCGTCTCGACAAGTGTGGCGTGGAGCGTCCCATTTAGGCTCACCTTCAGATGGCTGAGCGCCGGGAGCAGGCCCGGTGAGAAGTGATAGCGAAGATGCAACGTCGCTGTCTTGACTATCCGGTTTTGCGGCAGAGAAAAACCGACCGAAGCACGCGCATCCGTGCCATGAAGAACAATAGCGTCCTCTACACCCATGTCAGAGAGTGCGACGATATCGTCAAAGCTTCCCGGTGCTGGTGGACCAGGCAGAACACTGTTGGCTTGCATGGAGCGAGGCGGCGTAGCATCCGGCCTCGCTAGAGCTTGATGATGCTGTGTCTCGGACGGAGCCACTTGCGCGGCGAGACGGCAACCACCCAATATGACCGTCATCAGGATCAAAGGTACGACGCTGGTCACCAGATTTGCTTTCCGCGGCGACTTTCCAGGCTGGAACAAACCCCGAAGGATCTGCGAGAACCCAAGCAGCGCAAGCTCGAAGATGCGTTTCAGGCTTGTCAGCGGCTTGTCCGCCTCCCGCGCCTGGCCCCATCCAAGCCACGTGTCGGCGCGCGAGTAGAGCACCATCGCCAACGCCTCCTCCTCTGGCAGGCTCAACGCATCGAACTTTGCACGCATCACCTTGCCGTCGATCCCCACTACGATCGCAGGCAGCGTGGCCTGCGTATCCAGCAAAGGCAGCGTAAGTCGGAGGGCCTCGCCTGCAGCCGCCACAACATTGCGTTCCATGCGGACCATCAAGCCGCCGCTCGACATATCGGTGGTTACGCCGTGCAGGATGCTCCCGTTCCGCAACTGCACATCGACCGGCACTGTCATGGAGAGCCGCACGGTTTGGCGCCGCTGCCTACTCTCCCAAGCCACCGCAGCCGCGACACCCAAGATCACAAGGTTGAAGCACACCCACAGCAGGTTCATCACGATAGTGCCGACGTGACCACCGTCGTACATGCTGGCGCAGATGTTCCTTGGCCATGGAGCATCTGCGCCCGAAAATGGAAAGAGCCGCGGAATCGAGCAGAGCAGGCCAAGCAGGTTTACCGCAATCAGGAAAATGAACGGCTGCGCAAGGCGCCGATCAAAGAAGCGGTCGTTGACCATGCCGCCTTTATCTGTCACCTTGAAACCGCCGGTTTTCGGGCTGATCAGCGCCCACAGCGTCGGCAGAAGAATGCATGGTGCAAGTACGGTCTCGTAGATCTCGTTCCAGAAGGAGTGGCGATGCTGCCCCTGGATGCGAGAATTGGTGACATTCGAAAGCACAAGGTGGGGCATCGCATACGCCACGATCGCAGCCCAGAAGCCCGGCAGATTCACGTGCCCGAACAGAAGATAGACAAGCGGAGCCGTAAGAAAGATCAGCCTTGGCAGGGCAAACAGGAAGTGCATCATCGCGTTGAAGTAGCAGAGCCTCTGCGGCGCTGACAAGCCGCGTGCGAACAGAGGATTGTCGATGCGCAGAATCTGGACCATGCCGCGCGCCCAACGGATCCGCTGCTTGACATGACCGCTCAACCGCTCCGTCGCCAGACCGGCCGCCTGCGGGATGTTGATGTACGCGGCGTTCCATCCCCTGCTCTGCATACGCAGGGAGGTGTGCGCGTCTTCGGTTACGGTTTCGACCGCTATCCCGCCAATCTCATCAAGCGCGCTGCGCCGGAGCACGGCACAGGAGCCGCAAAAAAAAGTGGCGTTCCAAAAGTCGTTGCCGTCCTGCACCACGCCATAGAAGAGCTCATCTTCGCTCGGAATCGTACGGAACTGATCCAGATTGCGTTCAAACGGGTCGGGCGAATAACAGTGTTGCGGGGTCTGCAGCATGCCCAGCTTGGTGTCGCGCAGAAACCAGCCCATGGTCACCTGCAGGAAGCTGCGTGTGGGCACGTGGTCGCAGTCAAAGACCGCCACAAAAGGTGAATTCAATTTGGCAAGCGCATGGTTGATGTTGCCGGCTTTGGCATGTTCGTTGCCGTCCCGGGTCATATAGCCGACGCCTGCTTCCTCGGCAAATCTGCGGAACTGTTCCCGCCTGCCGTCGTCCAGGAGGTAGACGTTGAGCTTGTCCGCAGGCCAGTCAATATTCATTGCAGCGAGAGCCGTAAACTTCACCACACTCAGCGGCTCATTGAAGGTCGGGATCAGCAGATCGACCGCGGGCCACGCTTCAGGATCGTCCGGAAGCGCTACCGGCGTGCGGCGCAGAGGCCATAGGGTTTGCAGATATCCCAAAAGAAGAACGAGGAAGGCATACGCTTCAGCCAAAAGTAACAGCCCGATGAAGAAGGCGTCCAGCGTGTCCCACATCGAACCCGGGTCGCTGAAGAATCGTACCGTAGTCGAGATGCGCCAGAAGCCATAACGAAACGTGGAAAAGATAGACGCAAGCATCAGGGTTAGGGTCACCAGGTATGAGCTCGAGCTGTGGTCCAGCCAAATCACCAGCCCCACCGTCATCATGCCAAGCACGATCTGCTGTGGCCACGTTAGCTCCAGCACACCGGTAAAACCCAGCAGGAAGATTCCGCCGGCCAAAATCGCGAAACGAACAAATCGGAAGAACAAACCATCCCCGGATTCAAACTCCCGGAGGATAGGCGATCGACTCATCGTTCGCTCCAGCGCACATTGCGGAAGCCCGCCGTCGCTGGTGCGGCCACGGTACGCAGCCACGTGGCCAGATTCAGATAGTCTTCGGCTACAGGCGCATCAGGAGCGTAATCGACCACCGTCATTCCTTCCGCAAGCGCTTCACTCACTGCTGGCGCGCGGCGAATCACAAACGGAAGCAGCCGGTCCCCAAGCTGGCGGCGCATCACCTCCCGCACGTCCAGATGAAGCGGAAGCGACGCGTCGAATTGATTGAGAACGTAAAACGGTTGCAGGGGACGGCCGTCCCCGTCATTGACGCCGGCAAAGAATTTTTCCACTGTCTGCAGGCTGATGACGGAGTTCATGTCAGGCGCGACCGGAACGAGAATGGTCGGACTCATGCGCGACATCCGGCGCACAATCCAGCTTGAGCTCACCGTCAGGTCAAGCAGAATGCGATGCGTGCCGCGGCTGTTGTTGATGATCTCCTCGGCAAGCGCCTCCTGTGCTTCGTTATCGCCTGTCTTCCCGTCGACATCGTAGCTGACCAGGTAGATCGGCGCATCGGTGCTTCCACTGGGCGGCGAAAAGGTGCGTACTGTTCCCTGCCGCAGTTCGCTTGCGCCAAAGTAAAACGGCAGCAGTCCATGCGAGGTGGTGTCGGTAAGCAATACCTTCTCTCCCATTGACGAGAGCGCCCGCCCTACTGTGGCCACCATGCTGGTTTTGCCCACGCCTCCTGCAAGCGAGAAGACGGCGAGCACGGGCGTGCGGGTCTCTTTCTGTCGCACGGGGGCAGGCTCCACATCTTGTCCGGGATGCTCGAAGACGCCCTTCAGCGCATACCAGCGAGCTGCCACTCGTTCGCGAGAGTGCTGCAGTGTGTCGGCCACCGAAGACTGCGCCGGAACCGGAGCTGCGGGAGCGAGCGGCTTCTGGCTAACCTGTGGCGCTGGGGGTGCATAAAGCCACGCAGGGCCGGCCTGTATGGAAGCGTATGTGGGTGGCTGTTGGGGCGGCGCGATACCGTCCTGCGTCTGCTCAGGCGGGCTGCGACGCGAGGGCAGAGGCAAGGTCAAAGGCGCACTGGTCGGCGCATTCCCAGAGACGGAGGGCGTGGCAGCAGGCGTAGGCGTTGCGGACGGAGCCAATCCAGTCACAGGCAAGGGCGAAGCTACAGCCAAGGGCGAAGCTGCAGGCGCTTCCGTCCTCTGATAATCGAAGTCGTCCTGCGTGCGGCGTCCACGGCTGGAATCGGGAGGCGTCAAAGCCTGCGAAAACGCCGTAAACGGCTTCGGTTCGCCTGCAGGAGAAACTGCCGAACGTCCATTGGTTCCCGGTCGGCCAGCAGCCAGTCTGTTCGGCCCCTCGCCTGAGAGTGCGTCCATGCTGAAGCCCGGCTTCGCGAAGCGAAAGTCCGAACGGTCCTCCACATTGGCCGCCCACACCGAACGTGGTTCCCCGGCGAGATCGCCCGTCTCTTCGGTCTGGGGCAAGCCCACGCTTTTGACGTATGGTGAATCTGTGCGCCTCTGTCCTGCACTCGGAGCGGCACGCTCGTCATGGCCCGCATAGTAGGAAGACCGAGAAGCATCTGCCGAACGCATTGCATGCCGGGACGGCAGGTCCGCCGCCGCCTTGCGCTCTTCCGACGTTGCAGCCACGGCACGGCGTGCTTGCCCCTGCATCGAATGCCGCATCCCATCCCCCGAGGTGTACTCCACCGAAGGTGCCTCAGAGTCTGGTCCGCGATAGATCTGCCGCACACCCGAAGCATCGTCCGGACGATATCCCTGCGGACGACGCGGGCTCATGGCCGGCGCAGCGTAGGCCCGGCGCTCGCCCTCAGCAGGAGCAGAGGTTTCTCCGCTCTGGTGATCGTCCGCGTACTCACGGCTGGAGAGCGCGGCATCCTGCGGCGTCCTGTCTGTCATAGAGGATGGCTGTTCCATTTCCGTGCGAATTTGTCTTGCGGCCACAGCCGGCACTGCCGGGCGCGCATTTGAGTAGATCGTGTAAGGGTCGATCGTTCTGCCGGGAAGGTCCACCTCGTTGGGGCTGTTCGCAATTCCCGTCCCCCGGCGAACATCCGAACCCGCATACCGCGCCGGCTGTCTCTGCGCCGAAGCATGCGCCTCGGCAATCTCACGCTCTTCCCGCCGCGCCGCAGCCTCGGCGATAGCAGCCGCCTCTGCCCGGCGTGCAGCCTCCACACGTTCCGCGGCCGCAGTCCGTCCGGCCTCCTGCGCTTCGCGCAAAGCACTTTCTGTCGACACGCCTGGCTCCTTCCCATTCCCTCGCCGCGCGGCATTAGCCGCCTTCCTTGCCGCAGTCTCGGCCGCACCTGCCGCTGCTTCCGCCCCGGTTTGGGCAAGCAGCGCCTGCTCCCGCCCCTGATCAGCCGCACGCTGCCTCAACTGTGCCCTATACTCCCGGCGCGACGCGGAAAAATCGCGGTACTTCGCCCCATGCAGATTTGCCCATGAATACAACACAGCCACATCGTCCGGCGTTTCTGCATCCCGAATTTCCTCTGCTTTTTCCGTACCGCTCGACTCCACATCTCTTGCCATGTAACTCCCGGCCTTCTCCTCGACCACCTGAACATCCTCGTCACGAGACATACGCCTTCGTTCCGAAATCATCACCTGCACCGGCAGTTTGCAACCAAAGCCCGCACCCGTTTGCATTCAATACGCTGAGGCTACTAAGCGGGTAATTCCAAGTCAATGAGCCCGCTGTGCGACTTAAGTGTGACATTTACAAAGATCTACGCCCCGACAAGGCACGTACGAGTACACACAAAACGTCGCATTTCGTTCCGGAAACGCTCAGCGGGAGGGAAGCCTTATTCTCGCACCTCCGCCGCATCGCGTCCCGGTCTCCCTCCCCCGTCCGGACGCGCGCCGTCTCATCGGGCACCTCCTTCCACCTCAAGAATCACCCACCCCGGATGTGCTAACTTTGTACTGTGGTCTGAGAGCGTAGCTCAGTTGGTAGAGCATCGCCCTTTTAAGGCGTTGGTCCTGGGTTCGAGCCCCAGCGCTCTCACCATCAATCAACAACTTACAAGGCAGTAGTAATATCCTCTTGGCTCGTGTGCCACTTGGCCGGATACCGCAAGGGACTCTTGCCGGTTCCCCTACCCTGCTGGTGTTCTGGAGTTCCCCAAAGGCAATCTGGTTGTGCAATGCGCACAGCTGCTCCGCTCTGCGCTGGATATCCGGACAGAGAAGATCTGATACCCAGCAGGGCAGGATCAACGAGATTTAGTCGATGTAGATGCAGCGTTTTTGCTGTCTGAGTCGATATGGATTGCGCCAGGTGGAATCGTGCACAGGCGTTCATCTGAAAAATCAGATACGGTGCCGTCAGGGCGGAGGAGCAATACGGTAAAAGGGGCTTTGATGATGTCTTCGTGCATTATTGCTTCCTCTTTTATCATCTTCAAGAGTTCCTGCTCGGGATTTGCTGCGATGCGTGATGCTACAGACGAATCGGCAAATGCTTGCATGTTGATGCGACGTACGGCCTCGCCGAATCCATGTGGCACCCCAATCCTCATCTCTGGAATGGTTCGGCCTACTTTGTCGAAAGATTTCGTTTGCCCGATTATTTCCGCCCTGAAAACGCCATCTTCCACTTGCAGGATGCCAGTTTGGACGACTGGAGAGTCTGGCAGGCGCAAAGGATCTGTAACATCTTGATGATTCCCGGTCAGATACTTTTGTATTGATGCTTTTGTTGTGATGATGTCGGAGAAAGGAAGAGCGTTCTCCTGGGAAAGCAAAAGCCTAACATCCCTGAAGGCCCCTCTATTGAAGAAGAGTTGGCCTCGGGATATGGCAACTTTGCACCCAGTGGACTGGGTGCTTCTACCGTTGCGGTCGATATGGATCGTGAGCGAATCGCTCACCAGCCAAACCCCGTCCTGATTGCGTACAAATACATGCTCAGTTGCCCCACCGACTTTAGCGCTGAGCAAGAGCGCAAAGCACACGCAACAGGCTGAAATGACCTTACAATTCATAATCATCGGTATCTGATTAGACCCCGAAAGCTGCCGACTTTCCAGCGCTATTACGAAGAGTCTCAAGGTTTTCCACGACAGATCACCCTTATTTCGCCTGTACTGTTTCAGATCGCAGTGGACAGCGCACAGTGCGCAGTCTCGTGAGCCCCACCCCTCGCCACCAAGTGGAGCGCCAACCGAATGGGTATCGCCACGAAGCGGCTGCCGCCCGCGTAGGGCACCCGGCCGGCAGGCCACATCTCGTCTGCTTCACGCCGTAGGCTTATCCGGCGCCGCGATCACTGCGCAGAACTCCTCCAGAAACCTCGCGCTGTAGCCCTCCACCAGAGCCTCCACGCGCGACGCCGTTTCGCCGCACACAATCAAACCCGCATGGCGATGCCGTTTGAGCCGCCACACCACCTCAGGATCGCCGTACGCCCTCGTGTCTGGGCACTCCTGTCGCGCCAGGCAGATCACGCTCCCCGCATACCGGTCCCGCACCTCCGGCGCGCATACTCGCTTCCGAACAACGCCGCGCACTCCATCCTCGCCCACTCCACCACGGGTTGATCCCCGACGCAAACTCAACCACCTGCGCGATATGCGCTCCACCCACCCGCGCCGCCGTCTCCAGAAAGTAAAACTCGCCGTCCGCCTGCGACTTGATGAACTCCGTATGCGTCACAACCGACACCAGCCCCAGCGCCTCCAGCACACGTCCCTGCATCCTGAGTAGTTCCCGCGCATCACTTGACTCCCGGTCAAGCCCGCGCGTGCTGAACACTCCACCCTGGTGCATCGTCTCAAACGGCGGTCTGCCATATTGGTACGCCGCCCCGAACAGCGTCTTCCCCTCCCACGTCACGCCTTCCACATAAAAGATCTCTCCCGGCATAAACCGCTCCAGCACGTAGTGGCTCTGCAGGTCGCCAAGCTGGTCCAGCACCGGCCAAAGCTCGTCCGCCGTCTCTATCCGCTTGATCCCGATCGCCGAAGCGTTGGTCCTCGGCTTCAACAGCCACTGTCCCGGCACGCGCTTCAGGAATTCCGCAGATCGTCATACAGAAACACCGGCGCAAACTCCGGCACCGCCGCCCCACACTCCCTCGCCGTACTCGCATCGCCAGTTTGTCGCGAAACAGCCGCGTCGGCGTCTCGCCCATTCCCGGCAGCCGCATATGTTCGCGCAGCAGCGCCGCAACCTCCAGGTCGAACTCGTCGAGCGGCACAATCCGATCGACCCTGTGCTCCCGCGCGTAGAAGCTCACCGTGTTCAACACCTGCTCAGGCGTAAGATCCTCCGGCATAGTGAACAGCCTCGCGATCGACTCCCGCGGCCAGTCCGCATCGCGTAGCGTGTCGACGGTCAGCAGCAGCACTGTTGCCCTCAGCCGCGACGCCTCCTGCATAAAACCTCTGGCCCTTTTCATACGTGCTGATGCAAAGAATCGTTGGTTTCTGTCGCTCACCCATTTCGCCGCTTTCCCGGTCGTTCGCTCTCGTCCTCATGCTACCGCGCAACTTTGTCGTAACACTTACTTGTGGTTTTCCGGGTACCTCACAGGCATCGGTCTTTGTTCCTAGCCCGCAAGTCAGCAAGTACGCCGAGACCAATCAATCCAGCAGATAAATACTCATTGCCACTCTGGCAAAACCATGCGATAACTACGTCATGCGTACTACGCCACACGTAGAAACCACCGAAACCAATCCGCCCACCGGCCACTACTCCGACCCTCCCCTGCTCGTACTCGCAAGTCTCGCCAGCGGATCCAAGCACGGACACGCCATGATCGAGGACATCGCCCGTCTTTCAGGAACCCGCCTCGGCCCTGGCACCCTCTACGGCGCCATCGCCCGGCTCGAGCAGCAGGGCTGGATCGAGCCGCTTGCCCCCGAAGACCGCCGCCAGCCCTATCGCATCACCGCCGAAGGTCTCCGTGTGCTCCGTGCGAAACTCGCCACCCTTCACCGCTTCGTCACCGCCGGACTGGAAAGACTGGAGGCACGATGAACTTGGCCTTGGCCCGCCTCCTCACCCGCCTTTATCCATCCGCCTGGCGAAGACGGTACGGCGCCGAGTTTGAGGCGTTCCTTCAATCCCGCCCCGGTGGCCTCCGGGAATCGACGAACATCGTTTTCTCCGCCCTCGAAGAACACATTCTTCCCACCCAAACAGGCACCATGGAGCAACCCACCCCCTTCCAATCCCTCTGCGCCCGGGCGCCATGGGCAGCCTTCGCCCTCGGCCCCGTCTTCCTCCTTGCTGCAGCCTACCTTTTCGCCTGCCTGTACCTATGGCTGGGATGGCATCTCTTTCTTCCCGCGGCCGACACGCCCTTCGGCAGTCCACTCGGGTATACGTACGGCCCCACGAACCTCTACTTCCAAGCCGGCAAATTCTTCTACTTCGGCGCGCCGATCCTTGTCGGTTGGGCGGTCGGTCTTGCCTCTGCCAGGCAAAGGCACAGCGCGGTATGGCCGGCGATTGGGATGCTCCTGACGGCCTGCATGGGCGCCACCGTGCAAATGCAGGCCAGCCGCACCTCTGTCCCAAATAGTCTCGGTCACATTCGCATCCACTTCGGTCTTTGGCCGTCGACGCAAGGCCTCTACGACGGCCTGTTTCATTCCCTGCTCATTCTCGGATTCACGCTGCTTCCCTATCTTCTTCTGCGGAGACGAGCGTTGCGCAGCGCTATTTGACCTTGAACCCGTACTTCGCCGCCTTACCGTGCAGATCGTTCCACTTCGCCGCTCTGCTCGCACTCGAAGTCTCCCCCGCGCCGCCCGCATCCGCCGAGCGGAAGACTCCAACCACATTCTCAAGGCACGGAGTCGCAATCAGAGGCGCATCCGGCCTGGGCAGATCCGGCACCCCGATTTGGGGTCGTTTAAAGTCCAGCGCATAGGCCAGATTGTGCACATCGCTGCTTCCATCCCGCGGCGTCAAAGGCGCTAACCCCCACCGCCACTCAATCAGTTTCAGCACAGAGGTATGGTCGTAGACGAGCGAGCTGATCCGCGGATTCTGCGCCTCCCCGCGACTGAAGGGAGATGCGATCACCACCGGCACCCGCAGTCCCAGCAGCGTCTTGCCGTCTACGATGTCGGTATCGACTGTATTCGCGGCCGCAGCACGGGGTGGGGCCACATGATCGAACAGGCCGCCCCACTCGTCGAAGTTGATCACGACCACAGTCTTCGACCACGCCGGCCCACTGGCGATGGCCTCGAACATGTCGTAAAGGAAGCGATCGCCTTCACGGATATCCGCGTGAGGATGGTCATCGTTGCCGGTTCCATCGTCCAGAATCGTGTACCGCGGGTCGACGAAAGAGACGGCCGGCAGCGTGCTCTTCCCCGCCTGCTCGAGGAAATCCTCATGGAGTTTCGAGATACGAAGATAGCGAATCCCCCACAACGCCAGATACGGCACGTTCGAGTAGAAATAGTTGTGACTCACCTTGGCCGCAGCCAGCCGATCGAAAATAGTAGGCAGCGAACTAAACACCACGCTGTCGGTCGTGCGGTCCGTCTGGGCCGCGTACAAAAACATGCGGTTGGGGAAGGTCGGGCCCAGGATGCTCGCGAAGTAGCGGTCACACGTCGTGTAGTTGCGCGCCAGCGCCGCGTAGAACGGAATGTCTTTCTCTTCGTAGTAGCCGATGCTGTAAACATCGTTCGAACCGGCGCGCAGAAAACCGTCCATCTTACCGCCGTTGTAGGCCACCCGCGATGCGGCGTAGGAGTGGTCGGGATCCGGATGAGGACAACCGGTAAAGTCGCCCGAAAGCGAATGGGTGGACTGCGCATGTCCGCTCTTGTCGACAAAGCTGAGCCCCGCCTGCCGGCCATCTGCGTTAGGCAGCCAGCCCAGAAGATGGTCGAAGCTCCGGTTCTCCATCGTAATGACGACAACATGTTCTATGCCGCACGAAGATGGATCGGGCAGGTCAGGATAGCTCGGCGGAGGAATGGGAGTCGAGGGTGGAATACGCTTTGCGCAACCCAGTGCCGCCGATCCCCCGGCAGCCAGCGCGTGTTTGGCGAAGTCTCTGCGGCTCAGATGCATTGGTTCCCGCGATCAAGCTTACGAGGATAGCCTTCGCATCTGCATTTCGAAACATCAAAAAGTGGTCAAAATAAAGCGCCCTCCCCGCGCCTTCAATGTCGAACAGGCTCAATCAGGAGTGTCATCCGAAAGACGCCAGCGCCGGCTTCTTCGTACCGTTACAATCTCATCCAATGACTCCCGTAAAAGCAGTCCTCTTTGACTACGGCATGGTCCTCACTGGCCCGCCCGACCCCGCCGCCTGGGATCGCATGCGCTCGATCACCGGACTTTCAGAAGATCGCTTCCATCACGGCTACTGGGCCCACCGCCATGCCTACGACCGCGGCGACCTCAACGCCGAATCTTTCTGGAACAAATCCGTCTCCGGCGAAACCGGCGTCCTGCTCACCCCCGACCAACTCGCCGGCCTCATCGCCGCCGACGTTGACTATTGGAGTACCCTCAACCCGTCCATGCTCACCTGGGTCCAGCACCTCCAGCAGTCCAAAATCCCCACCGGCATCCTCTCGAACATGCCGGACGCCATGGAAGTGGGACTCCGTGCCCGCCACGCCTGGATCGAAGATTTCCAACACCACACCTGGTCCCACGCGGTGAACCTCGCAAAGCCCGAAGCGGCCATCTACCTCCACGCCGCCGAAGGGATGGGGACACCGGCCGAGAACATTCTCTTCATCGATGACAAGCAGGAAAATATCGATGCCGCGCTGGCCGCGGGAATGCAGGCCATCCAGTACACCAGCCACGACAGCTTCGAACGCGAGATGCACGCCCGCGGACTGGGTTACCTTCTGTAAATCAATCGGCCTGCCGGTCGGGCCCACTGCGCGTGGAGCGGTCACTTCGTGACGTGTATACCCCTTCGGTTGGCGCTCCCGTTGGTCGCGAGCGGCAATCTTCATTACCGACCAACGGGAGGCCCAGGCGAAGCGGTATACCCCCCACGAAGTGGGCGCGGCCCGCGCAGGAGCGCAGTACCTTCTACGTGACCTACAACTTCAGAGTAGTACAGAGTTCCAAAACGGGAAGATAGAATGCCTGCGTGTACCCGTGTCGCATCTTCATACACCACAACCACTTCGCCAGCATGGATAGTAACGGTAGGCTGCTCAGCACACCACGCAGCAACACACCATGAGAAGACTGCCCTCCCGACGACGCATCCCTGCCGCTCTTGCCGGAATCTTCGGCTCACTTTTGCTTTTGCTCGCCACGCGCGGTCTCATCGCGCAGACCCCAGCGCCCCCCACAGGTCCGCAGCAACTTATCTTCGCCGGTCTGCGCGCCTCCACAAATCCCTCGAGTTCTTCCCCTTACGCCCAGTTCAACGCCGTCCAGTCCGACGCCTCCGGAAACCTCTTTCTTCTGCTCGATCAGAAAGACGGCATCCGCCTGCTCAAAACCGATCCAACCGCAACCAACATCCTCGCTCAGGTCCAGCTCGGCGCGTCCGGCGACGTTGGCCTCGCCATGGCCCTCGACCCAGCAGGCAATCTCTACATCACCGGCGCGGCAAACTCCGGCTCGCTCAGCGCCTCCTCCGGCGCGGCCTTTCCCGGTGCCTCTCCCGGCGCGGACAATACCTTCATCGGCAAGTTCGATCCGAACTTGAATGAAATCTTTTTGACCTACTCCGGCACGAGCCGTTCCACGGTCACCGCCATCGCCGCAACCTCCGACGCAGTCTTTATCACCGGCAGCGTCTTCGGCGCAACTCTCCCCGTCACGCCCTCCGCCATCATCCAAGCCCCAGCCTCAGGCAGCCTGCAAAACGGCTTCGTCGAAAAGTTCAACGCAACCGGCACCACCCTGCTCTACGCCACCTACCTCAGCGGCCAGAATGGCGAAACCGCCCCCGCCGCCATCGCCGCCGATCCCAGCGACCACGCCTACATCGCCGGGTACACCACAAGCTCCGGTTATCCCACCCTGGCCGCCATCATCCCCGACATCCTCAGCCCCACCTCGGGCTTCCTCACCAGGCTCACCCCCGCAGGCGACGGCCTCCTCTTCTCCACCTTCATCCCCGGCCGAGGCATCTCGTCGCTCGCCCTCGCGCCCTCGCCGCAAGACTCCTCCGTCCAAACCCTTCTCGCCTCCGGAGCCATCGCCCCCGGCCAGTTCCCCATCGACTCCGTCCCGGCGCCCCTGGTCTCGACGATCTACCAGACCCTGCTCCGCCTTCCCCTCGACGGCAGCGGCATCCTATCCTCGACCCTGCTCGCTCCCGGCATCCAGTCCATGCTCACTCCCGGCCCAAACGCCTCCGTCTGGATCGCGTCCAACCTCACCTCGCCCGCTTCGCTCCTTCCTCTCACCCCACTTTCGAGCATCGGCAGCAGCTACGTGCTGCGCATCACCCAACAAAACACCGCAAACCCGCAAATCGACCAGGCGGTCCGCTTCGGAGGCGTGCCCACCACCAACCCAAGCTACGCCAGCGCCCCCGCAGACCTTACCTCGATCACCACAGACCCCGCCGGCGACCCGGTATTTGCCGGCAGCATCTCTCCCACCGCCTCCGCCAATCTCCTCCTCACTGAGACGTACGACTTCGCGCTCTACAACGCGCCCACCTCTGCGCTCCCCTCCACCATCGCCTCGGCCACCCTGCCTCCCGGCTCCTGCAGTGGAAGCCTCTGCGCCGGTTCCGCTGCCTTCCTCGCCAAACTCAACCCCGCCACCGCAGCCCCAAGCCTCGCCCTCTCCACCGGCAACTTCCCCAATCTCGTCCTGCGCAATCTCGGCAGCCAGCCGGCCACCAACCTCCAGTTCGTCGCCATCGGCTACACCTCCGCATCCGACTGCCCCGCCACCTTGCCCGCAGGCGGAGAATGCAACCTCAACCTCACCGGCTCCGGCCCCGGCTCCCTCAACGTCACCGCCGCCAACGCTCAAGCCCAAACCGTAACTTTCCCGGCAACCACCTCTACCCCCAACCCCATCGTCTTCTCTCCCAAAGAGCTCGACTTTGGCGTCGTCACCTCGACCAGCCCCACCGTCACTCTCCCCATCACCGTCACCAATCTCAGCCAGCAGCCCCAGCCCTTTTCCTCCGTTACCGCCTCGAACGAAAACACCCCGTACACCTTCGCCGAGTCGTTCAGCGACTGCCCCATCCTTGGCCCCTCCACAAAATTCCTTCTCCCCGGCGCCTCCTGCCGCATCATCCTCAGCTTCACCGCCTCCTCCAACCCCTCCGACGACGGCATCGCCCAATCCAACTGGACCATCGGCAACGGCGCCGTCCAGCTCAGCGCCTACACCCAGGCAGCCTCGCTTAATGTCTCTGCCACGGAAATCGACTTCGGCACCCAGTTCGGCGTTCAAGCCAACGCAGGCATCCGCCTCCCCCGCTACCTCTACCTCTCCAACAACTCCTCCACCCCCGTCACC
>JALYVA010000008.1 GCA_030853485.1 Acidobacteriota bacterium | reverse complement strand
TGACCCGAGCAGGATACGGGAAATTCAACGAAACGGAGATCACCACCATGTACTCAAACAAAGTCACCCTCATCGGATTCCTCGGCAACGACGCAGAGGTTCGCACCAACAACGACCGCAGCCTGACCACTCTCTCGCTGGCAACCAAGAGCTCTTACAAGAAGGACGGCAAGTACATCGAGCACACCGAATGGCACCGTGGCGTCGTCTTCGGCAAGCTCGGTGAGTTCGCCGCCACGCTCAAGAAGGGAGCACATATCCAGGTTGAAGGCGAGCTGCGTAGCCGCAAGTACGACAGCACGAAGACCAACACCGAAATGACCATCTGGGAGATTCGGGTGAACTCGATTCTCAAGCTGGATCGGGCTCAGAAGGCAACGGCGGAAGACGACGAAGATGTCGCCGAAGAAGAGGCCGCATAGGCGGTCTCTGGTGACTGGAGAAGCCCGGCAACCACCGGGCTTCTTACTCTGCTAAGGCCCGTAGTATCCCGTTATTTTCGCAGTCATGACGAGGGGGTATCGCATGAGTCGAATTTCCAAAGACTTTCTCACCCGTTGCTTCGCGCCGGGTGAGACGATTGCTCTCCTGCTACGCGATGAGAGCGCCGCAAAAACGCAACAGCGCATCGTTCCGTTGGAACAAGCGCTTACGCCTCGTTACCTCGGCTGGCTCGCGCATGAAAATCACCACGGCGCGAACATCTATGTGGCTGCCAATCCGCTTCGCTTCGGCAGCCGCAAGCGCACGAAAGAGAGCATAGCCTCTGTCCGTCATCTCTATATAGATACATGCAACGTCCGAATCCTGAATCTGGTCTCGATGGCCTGACTCGCCCGTACCAACGCATCTTCCGCCGTGACGAACGCTGCGATCTTGTGGTGCGCTGCGATGGCCAAATGGATCAGATCGGACCTGTCCTGGACCGTCAAGTTGCCGGCCGCCGCTCTGGCGGGAAAGACGATTGCAGCAAGCTCATCAACGATCTATCCATTCACTCCGTTCGGGGGAGCGGGAAGGGTGGGAAGCTGTAGGGCGAACTCCAGGATTGGGTCTTGGGTCGTGGTCGCGGACCGCCGTAGCTTGATCGCAAATTCGTGGGTGACGGTCAGCCGCATGATGTTATTGAAGGCTGCGCTCATGACTACGGCGCCGTACTCTGAACGTGGCCGCCGTTTGACCACGTCGAAGAAGACATTGAGATCGATCGCGAGAATAGTCGTGAAGTTGGGAAGCGGATCAGTCAACGGAATGCCCGAAACAGGCCGTCTATACTGAAAGAGCGCAGGCGTGTTGAATTGCCTGGCGCGTACGTTGATGGTTCTTCCGCGTGTTGCCCCTCCAGATTTCGTGGCAACAATTTTGAACTTAAGTGAATCCCAGAAGGCATTTGAGGGAAGCTCTGAGGCGACACGGGCAGTGACGCTGAGATACTGCTTCTCTTCTAGGAGCTCGAGTATGGCCTGGACGAGTAGCCTGCCGACCCCGTGCTTCCGTTGTTCGGTGGCGACATAGACCTGAAAGATCTTGGCATGTGGGTACGTGGCTCCGAATAGGATGTGTCCGGCGTAACGAGAACCCTGACCTCGCCGGTCCACGGCAACAAAGAGGGTGCCCTGTCTTGCGGCCTGTTCGTACGCTTGAGCCGGCAAGAAGCCTAGCGCATCGCGATTGGAATCGGCGTTAGTTTGCACCGATTGGACCAGGTGACGAACCTCGTCCGGCTTTCGTTCGATCTCGAACAGACGCTGAGATCTGGACAAACAGTCTCTCCGCGAGAGCTTCCGCAGGGGAATCCGCGAAAGTTCTTGATGGAATTGAGGATAGCAAGCCATCCAGACCTCTTGCTCAGAAAAGGGTGACGCTGAATCGAAATGTAAATCACCGCGCCTCATCTATCATATTCGCCTTTTATTCGCTGAATTCTTGGTTGTAAGGGGAAGAGTCGAGCAAGCTAACACCCCGTCCATCGAACTGCTACGCGAGCGGCGTCGCTGCCTCTAGGCCGCTCACCCACTGATGAAAATGTGGGCACTGCTGGCGCATCATTTGGACACCGACTTCCTGTGCAGCCAGTGTCCCTTCAATCACTTTGCGGTAAGAGCGATACGCGCCCGCGACTCGCTTAGACGGAGCCAGGTTCGGATCGTCACTGATGTCTTCCGGCGTGGCGAACGCATTTCGAATAGCATGCAGTTGCCCTGAGAGAAGCTGTTGACCAAGCCCTCGAGCGAAGGCATCGGGATCACTGAAGAGCAGGCCCTCGAACTCGTGGACCTGAAGATAGGGATAAAAGCGGCGCTCAGGCTGATGGTCGGGAATCGAAGCCACTATGTCCTGATAGATCGCCTGCTCGATGACCTGCGCTTTCTGGAATCCTGTTTGATTTGGTTGCAATGGCAAACCGGGGAAACCGCTGCCAAGACCATAAAGGTCGAGCATCGTAGAGCAATAGGCGTTTGGTCCTGCCTCAGGTGGAGAAGAATGTCGCGCTTCACGCGAGCATAACTTACGTTGCCGCCCTTGTGTCCGGGAACGCCCAGGAGGATCTGCGTGACATAGATTTCGTTGGGCCAGAGGATCGGAGCAAGCACATTCTCGACGAAGGACTCTTCGGTCTGCCCTTCGACGCTGATCTTGATCCGTGTCACCGGGCGATCTCCGCAGGAGCCGGCGGTTTCTTCTGACTATTCTGGCGAGCCGACCTCCAAGGAGATTCTTCTGCCACAGCTCTCCAAGGGTATAGTCCGCGAGCCACTCGTTCAACGAGGGCGTCTCGAGACGGAGAAACGTTGATTGCCCGGCAAACCGATCCACAACCACGATGTCCTCCGGCGTGAACTCATTGAGGAGCAGCGCCGATTGGGTAGACAGGATTACTTGGTAGAGCGATAGCCGTAGGGCGCTATAGATTGCTGCACAAGATTGCCGAGGAGGTGAGGGCGTAAGGATGAAGTCCCAGTTCCGGCTCATCGAAGAGGCCGGTTTGGGGGCGTTGCGGTTGCAACAGTGCTGTGGCGAGGCAAATGAAACGCAGCGTCCCGTCCGACAGCTGGCTGGCAAGCATGGGGTAAACCGAATCTCGCTGCTGCCACTCGAGCTGGATAAATTCGGGATTGGCCGGTATCGGTCGCAGCTTGAAGTCATTGAAGAACGGCACGGCCAGACGTACGACATCGCGAATCTTCCCGTAAGCTTCGGGCTGCGTTTGCTGGAGGCGAAAAAGAAACGCAGCCAGGTTCTCAGCGCTCGGGCGAAGAACCTCGTTGTCGTTAACCGCCCCCGGACGCCGAACCTTCGAAAACTGGCTTGTGTCGTGGAAGTGGTATACAACCCAATCGGAAAGCGCCGCCCAGACGTAATGAGCGACGCCCCGGCTGGCTCGGACCCCTGAATCGTCTTTATGGTCTTTCAGCTGTGCTTCGAAATGACCAAATCCGAGCGATCGCTTCGACTCTTGGCCACACGTGAGGTGACCGCTATAGATTGTCGATTCGGATGCGAACACAAGCCGCCCGTCGACCGTGGGCACAAGCGTGAACTCATATCCGTTAGTACCGAACCTTAGTGTAGCCCTAAGCTCTTTTGTTTCCTGTGGTCCAAGATACAGGCAAACGTCCGCTCCACCTTCCTGGGCGAGAAAAGTCTGGAAGCGTTGCTCGAAAAGCTCGCGGAGCATCCGGAAAAAGCTGACGAAGTTGCTCTTTCCAGCCCCATTTGAACAGATGAGGACATTAACATTCCTGAATTCGAAGGGGGCAAGTCCCGAATGGACTTGTATCCCTGAATCGAAATGGAATTGAGTATCTCGCTCATAGGAAAAGGAGCAGCGCCAAGCCGCTCACCTCCATGATTCTAATCTCAACGGTCTGGTCGAGAGCTCTCATATGTTTGGTCAACAACTTAGGTCCAGCTGGCCGTTCCGGAAGACATCGACAGCTCGTATCGGGCCGAGCGGCGCAGATGTAAACCGATGCGGGCTTGAAACACCCGATGCAGGTGCGCTTCTCAGGCGGGAGCGTCGTCCAGACCAGTCCTTCGGCAATTTCAGTCAACGTCCAAACGCCTGTTCATACGTTTCGTATTGCTTGACAAGTCGAATGGCTATTTGGGAAGCCAGCTCTGCGGACGTGAAACTCTTAGCGAGCTCACTCACCCACCAAACGACATTTTGTCCGTTCGCCCTTGGCTCCAGGGACCACAACTCGCTGGGTATAGGTGATTTATCTTCCATAACTACTACCCCTTGGGCGGCAGTCGAAGCATGGCGGTGGAAACGAACCCTGCGTATCGGAGAAAGGCCGTTGCGCTTTCCCTGTTGGGAGAAGCTCGCGGCCACATCCTTCAGTTGCAAAAAGTCCTGATCGGAATCCTGGTACGGTGTCCATGCAAACGGGTTTCCGTCCACTGCTTTTCCTGCCGTCAGCGTCCTTGTCAGACCTATCAAGCGTTGCCACTCATCCGCCGTTCCCTGGGCAACGACCTCCTCAGCCGTCTTGAAGTCATTTTGTTTGGCTTCGCGCTCCTGCAAGAACTGCTCAAAATTGCTTCCCTCCAGTTCTTCGTTGACCTCGGCGGCTACATTCGTGGCTCGAATAGCTTCCTCAATCTTGGTTACTTCTTCATCGCTGAGTTCGGCAAACTGACGCCGCTTTTTTCCAGACAGTGTCCCGTGGTTCTGTAAGATGAGCCGAACCAGCAAAGAAGCCCTGGCATTGGGCATGTCCACAATCTTCTGAGCTGCGCTCATTGCTTTGTCGAAGACCTCAAGGAATTCGATTTCCTCCCGCAGATCCTTGCGAATCGTTTCTGCAACCGCCTCGTAGAGGTACTCTGCCTGCGCTGTGGCGTCGTAATAGCGATATAACCTGTCCGTCTTGTTCAACACGGTAAGCCGCTGCTGTTCGTCCACGTCATATTCGACCTTCGGCATGATCTTGCCGGAGAAGGCGTTCAACGCGGTGTCATAGGCTTTTGGGTCACGCAGCATGGCCGCCGACACGGGAAACAAAAGTCCCTGTGGCGCGAACTTCAATTTCGCCAGACTGTGGTGAATGAGGAAGCGATGAATGCGCCCATTTCCATCCTCGAACGGATGGATGAAAACAAAGCCGAAACCCGTAATCGTAGCCGCACAGATCGGATCGACCGCTCCATCCTCGACGCGGGCAACGGTGCGCATCCAGCCATCCATGAGGGAAGCTACGTCCTCCGGTTTCGGACAAATGAAATGAACAATCTGCGTGTAATTCGACGCCGTTTGACCAACGTAATTCTGGATGGCGCGCCAGTCTTTCTGCGTATAACGTGGATCGACAATAGAATTTTGCAACTCCACGAAGGCTTGTTTATCGCCCGTATCGAAGTGGTGCGCTCGACCCAGCGCAGCGACGAAGCGCAACGTCCGGTCTGTACTTGGCACCTCTCCTTCGATCGCAAAGGAAGACTTAGTCTCTTTCGTAAACAGATAATGAACTGCACGCGCCAGCAAGGCTGGGTCTACCCCTTCGAGGATGCTCTTCGCCTCTTCTGCCAACCGCTGCTGCATCGCGACGTTTAGCCTGTCGGTGCGCCGAATCATCGGGCAGTAGTCTCGATTGCCCAAAAGATTGTCGATGATGCGCTGCCGCCGGACGCGCATACCGGTTGCGGTGATATGCAAAGCAGGGTCCAATAAAAGGACGTTATCTGTCGGCGGAACCTCCGGAACATCCAGCGTCACCCCCGTCAGCAATTCGTACAGATACCAAGCGCGCCGAGGATAGCGGCCAATGGGCTCACCCTTGATCCAGGCTTCCAGTTCTTTTCGGTGGATCTTAGCAAAGAGCGCTGAGAGCACATTTAGGTCAATCGGCTCGTATCGCATAGCGAAGCGGAGATGGCCGAACACGTCCTTGGGTGCATAGCTGAGGGGATATTGCTCAAGAACCGACCCGTCGGCAATTCTGGTCTTCCTTGCACCACGGACGACTTCAGAGCGAACAGAGGGAAGAACCACATCCAGTCCAAAGTCTTTGATCAACCGATGGAGGCCGATCGCCTGAGCCGCTGATTTGAGTGTGGAATTACTAAATGTCATGGGAAACCGCTAAATACGACTTGGTTTGTGCAGAATCGCTAAACCGTATCGACTATACGATCATGCAAAAACACTAAAGTCAATTCAAAAGCGCTAAATTTGCCTGCGCAATCACCGAAAATACTAAAACTAGGGCTTGTCAGTGATCTGAAAGCCCGTCTTTTAAAGCGCACTACCGGGCAAGCAACCGCTCCCTACAGCCTATTTATGAGGATGGCGGTTCCCATCTGCGGCCCTCAAAACGTCTCCTCGAAACTTCTCGACCTCTGCCCGCCTATTCCGCAGTCGGATCGCCAGATCCGAGCGGCGTTGCACAGTGGCAATCCATTGCGAGTCCGGCGCTCGGATGACACCCCTCACCGCCGCACTATCGTTCGGTAGATTCGTTTCCAACGCCAACATGGCCGATAACAATCCGGAGACTGTCGGGTAATGTACGCACGGCAGATGTCCCACTGCGTGGGCATCAGGTAACAGTCCCTCTCTCGAAACGGTTTTGCGGACAAACTAACGACAGATTCTAGCCGCCTCAGTTCCCCAGCAAGATCTCTGCACTCGCTCTGGAAGACTGCTCTTTGATAGGTAGCCACGTGCCGCCAAACGGTCGCCGTACACCTTCCCAATCCCTGAGGAGGCGCCGGTGACGATAGCAGTCCCAAGGTTGCTGGAATTCGACTCGCTCAATGTTTCTCCTGGATGTCGCACGTCCTGACAGAGGGCCATGTCCCAATGGTAGGTTCGGACTAGCGGTTGAGGCTTGCAACCTTGGTGCCCGTCTTCTTGCGGTCGGCCAGGGTTTGGGCTTCGGGCAGGAAGGTGATGGCCTTGGCTACCTCGGGGTCCCAGGCAGCGGTGACCTTGAGGCCTTCGGTTTGACCGAACTGGCTCTTGAAGAGTTCGCTCTTGATGCTGGCCTTGAGCCAGTCGTTTACGCCGACGATCTCTGCGTCCGTGTATTCGACGTCCTGGGACTTGGGGAAATCCTTGAACTGCTGCATCACGGCGTCGTCGACGGTGAAGTCGCGGGTGATCGTGTGGTTGGCGAGGTAGTGCTTGCTGAAGTCGAAGAAGGCGTAGTGCTGGTAAAGCGTGTTCTGGAAGTGGTTCGCCTTGGGGGAGTCGATCTTCTCGTCGGGGGTGATGCCGCCGCCGCCGTAGACGGTGCGTCCGGAGTCGGTGAGCTTTACCTCGAGGTTGGACTTGTCCTTGGGCGTGGTTCCCTGGTCGCGGACGTAGTAGTAGTCGTAGAGCGAGACGTTGTCGTAGTTGCGCTGAATGAGGCGGCCGGACGGCGTGTAGTAGTGATAGGTGGTAAGGGTGAGGCCGGTGTTCTCGGAGATATGGAATTCGGTCTGGACGAGGCCCTTACCGAAGGTGGTTTCGCCGGCGATCAGGGCGCGGTCGTGATCCCGTAATGCGCCGATGACGATCTCGGCGGCGGAGGCTGTGCCGCGATTGACGAGGACAACGATGGGGTACTTGGTGCCCTGCTCGCCGTGGGAGGCGCGGTAGACCTGGTCCGGGAACGCGCGACCGCGTTGGCTGACGACGATCTGGCCCTTTTGGAGGAACTTGTCGGACATGTTGACGGCTTCGATCAACAGGCCGCCGGGGTTGCCACGAAGGTCGAGGATGAGGCCCTTCATGTCGTTGTCTTTATTTAAGGTATCGATGGCGTCGCCGACTTCGCGGCCGGTAGTCTCGATGAAGCTGGTGACGCGGATGTAGCCGATGCCGGGACGAACGTTGAAGGCGAGGTCGACGGAGGGGCGGGTGATGTCGTCGCGGACGAGATCGAAGGTGAGGAGTTTGGCTGTGCCTTCGCGCTCCATGCCTATGGCGACGTGGGTGCCCTTCGGGCCTTTGAGCTGGGAGGAGACGGAGGAGGAGTCCACGCCGGTGGTGGGTTTGCCGTCGATGGTGCGGATGACGTCGCCGGGGCGGATGCCTGCTTTATAGGAGGGCGAGCCTTCGAACGGGGATCGAGGGTGTGGAGCATACCCGGAATCGCGCCGCCGTAGACGGCCTTATCGATCTTGTCGGTGTCGAGGTGCTCGGCGTAATTCTGCTCGACGATGGAATAGACGGTGGTGAAGGAGTGCAGGGAGTCGCGGAGGGTGGACTCATCGCACGCAGACTGAGCAGCCACTTTATGGCTGATAGCAGACCCGAGCACGGCGCAGGTCGCCAGGAAGAGAGTGACAGAAAAGAGAGCGCGGTGTGTGCGTGATGCCATTTGCTTGATGTACCTCGAAATAAGGCGGCGCGTGGCCGGGGGACAGGTTAAGGGCGCAGAAACCACGAAGAAAGCGGCCTAGCTATTCATCCACAGAGGGGCGGTATTGCATCGTCCCTCGGCTCTTAAAGT
>JALYVA010000189.1 GCA_030853485.1 Acidobacteriota bacterium | reverse complement strand
ATACATGACCCTGACCTGGTCCAATACCAACGACTGGGCAGACTCCTCCGGCGACATCGACGATGCCAGCGTTCACCACCACAACGGCCTCACGCCCTTCGGCAAACAGGTCGTGCAGGAGATGAACCGCCTCGGCATGTTGGTCGACATCTCGCACGTCTCGGACAAGACCTTTTGGGACGTGATCGCCACCACTCGCACGCCGGTTATCGCGTCGCACTCCTCCGCCCGCGCCCTCACCCATTCCCCGCGCAACATGTCCGACGACATGCTGCGCGCCATCGCAAAAAATCACGGCGTAGTCATGGTCAACTTCTTTCCAGGATTTATCGACGAGCACTGGCGCCAGGCGTGGAACGCGCAATCCGCCGAGCGCAAGCAAGCCCAGGACGCACTCGAAGCACACTACAGAACCATGGGTCTTCCCGTCCCCTACACCGCCTCCGACAAGATCGACCGGGAGTTTGCCGCCCGCATTGGACGAGCGCCCTTCGACTCCCTGATCGACCACTTCGATCACATCATCAAGATCGCAGGCATCGACCACGTCGGCATCGGAACAGACTTTGACGGAATTCCCGTACCCCCAGCAGGCATCGACTCCGCCGCTGATCTGCCCAAGATCACCGCCGCGCTCATGGCCCGCGGATATACCGCCGACGACTTGCATAAACTGCTCGGCGGCAACCTGCTTCGCGTCTTTCGCGAGGTACAAGCCGCCGCCGATCACAACCCTTAGTGGGACGCCCTCCTACTTCTCTCCGATCAACCCAATCTTGTGAATCTTCGGCGCCTCGGAAAATAGCTCATCTGCCTTCGCCCCTAGCGCCTTTGCAATGTCGCCATGCAGATGAGCATCGCGCCCTGCCTCGTCATCGAAAGTATCGAAGATACCGAATACCCCTCCTTTGTCTTCCTTGAACGCATACCAGTGAACGGTCCCGCTCTCCTGTTTCGCCATCTCCGCACCTTGCTTCAAAAAAGCCTCCACTTCGGCTTCTTTACCCGGCTTTGCCTTCAACTCCGCATACAGCGCGAACTTCGCCATAGAAAAATCCTCCCGTTGTTAGACTTCAAACGTAAGATGCAGATCCGCTGGACATAAGACCCGCTATGGTTCACGCCTCTGCTTCTTTCCGCATCACATCGGCAGAGGTGAACATGAAACACTCTCGTCCTTCCGTCTTCCGCGGCATCATCACCGGGATCGCCGCCGGCATCACCGCAACCCTGATCATGGACCAGTTCCAGAAGCTCAGCGCCGCAGGGCAGAAGACCGTCGAAAAGCAGATCAGGCTCGCACACGGCGAGTCCGATAGCGAGATCACCCAACAGCAAGTTTTGGCCGAGCAACAGTCAAAGCAGCAGGGAGGGTCGACCGAAATCGTCGCCCGAAAAATCGCCGACGTGACTGGAAACCACCTCGGCAAAGAGGACAAGAAAAAGGCAGGACAGGCGGTCCACTACACCTTCGGCACCTTGATGGGCGTCGTCTACGGCGTCACGGCCGAACTGCTCCCCGAAGTTACGACCGGGGCGGGAACAGGCTTCGGAACTCTGCTCTTTCTCGCCGCCGATGAAGTCGCCGTCCCCGCCTTCCAGCTCGCACCCCCACCCGCCAAAACTCCCGGCCCCGACCACCTGCAGCACTGGGCCGCGCACGTCGTTTACGGCGGCTCGCTCGAACTCGTTCGCAGCCTGGTCCGCCGTTTGCTTTAGCCAGCTACAGCAGGTTCGTCTTCGGCCTCGTTGGCAGCGTGAAGTGAAACGTCGTGCCTTCGTCCGGCATGCTGGTCGCCCAGATCCGCCCGCCATGCTGTGTGATGATGCTTCGGCAGATCGCAAGTCCAAGTCCAGTTCCCCCGGTAGCCCGTGAGTCGGACGCGTCTCCCTGCTGAAAGCGGTCAAAGATGTGCTCCAGCTTCTCGGTCTCAATTCCCTGCCCCTGGTCGCTCACCTCAATCAACGCCTCGCCGTCGTCCAGGTTCCGCGCCGTTAAGCGGATCTCGCTTCCCGCGGGCGAAAACTTGATTGCATTCGAAAGCAGGTTGTTCAGCGTCTGCAATATCCTGTCCTGATCAGCCCACACCTGCACGCCATTGCCCGCAATCAGGATCCGCGTATTCGGCTTCAGCGTCCCTTCCTGCTGCATCGCCGCGGCACGCCGCATCAGTTCTTCCGCACTGCACTGGGTCGCATGCAGCTCGGTCTTGCCGCTGCTGATGCGTTCCAGATCCAATATGTCGTTCACCAGCCGCACCAGCCGGTCCGAGTTGCTGATCGCAATCTCCAGCATCTGTTGCGTCTTCTCCGGGCGATTCGCCAGCGCACCGCCCGCCAACAGCCCCAGGGCTCCACGCAGCGACGTCAGCGGAGTTCTCAGCTCATGCGAAACCGTCGAAATAAATTCATCCTTCATCCGGTCCAAAGCACGACGCTCCGTCGTATCGGTAAACGCCACCACCACACCGACCGTCCGCAGCTCGGCCGACTCCGAGTGGGAATCGATCTGCGGACGCGCCACGTACTCCACCGGAAAGCTCGTCCCATCCTTGCGCCAGAAAACCTCGTTCGACACCCGCACCGTCGCAAAATTCGTCAGCGTCTTGCGTATCGGCGACTCCGACGAAGCATACCGGCCGCCATCCGCGCGCGTGTGATGGATCAGATCGTGCATGTTCCGCCCCAGCATCTCCTCCTGCTTGTATCCCAGCATCTGCGCCGCGGCAGAGTTCACCACCGTGACCTTACCCTCCAGATCCATGCCGTAAATGCCGTCGCCCACCGACTCCAGGATGGAATCCGACTGCCGCGTCAACGTGCGCAGGCGTCCCTCCGCCCTCACCTGCTCGGAAATGTCCACACCGAAACCCAGCACATACGGCTGGCGACCCGGCACCACGATCAGCTTGTTCCGGTACGCCACCACGCGAAGCTCGCCATCCGCGTGTTCCAGATGCAGCAGCCCCTGCGCCTCCCCCGTCTCGGCAATCTTCTGCAAATAGCCCGCCATCGCCGCCCTGCGATCCGGCACGATAAACTCCGCAAGATTGTGCCCGGTCATCTCCTCGAGCGGGCGTCCCAGGGTCGCCGCGCCATGCTGGTTGATGGTCAACAATGTACCGCGAAGGTCGTGCGTGCACACCATGCCCAACGAGCCTTCGATCAACTGCCGGTATCGCGCCTCGCTCTCACGCAGCGTAGCTTCAGCCGCGCGCTGCGTCGTTACGTCAATACCCGTAGCAATGATGAACGCAATCTCGCCCTGCGCATCGGTCAGCGCCGTCGCCGACCAGGCAATGCGCCGCAGGCTCCCATCGCGGTTCAGCCACTGATTCTCAAACGCCGCAGGAAAATGTCCCGAGCGCAAACGTTCGAACGTCTCGATCGATTCCGGAATCTCCTGCCGTGGGATCAGCTTGTCCCACGCGTAGCGTCCCACAAGCGTCGAAAAGTCATATCCCGAAGCCACTTCGCACGCCCGGTTGAAACGCACAATCCGCCCCGCGGGATCGAACACCGCAACCAGTGCGCCCACCGTGTCCAGCACCGCAGAGACGAAGTTCCGCTCCACCGTAAGCGCCGTCTCCACCCGCTGCCGCGACCGTGCCGCACGGTCCATCTGCCGGATGCGTCCGTTCAGCTCCAGCCTTGTAATCACCTGCCGCGCCAATATGCTCAGTGCCGACGTCTGCTCCCGCGTCAACACACGCGTACGCCGGTCCATCACCAGCAGCGCGCCGATACTCACGCCCCCCGGTGTAGTCAGAGGAGCGCCTGCATAGAAAAGATAGGCCTCACCATCCATCAGGATCGCATCCGGACCCAAATCGGGATCGCGGCGCACATCGAAAATCTCATATACCGTGTCGCCCAAAATCGTCGTCTCGCACGGTATGCTGCCCAGCGAAAGCTCCACCGTGTCGATGCCGAAACGAGACCGCAGCCAGATCCGGTCTGAGCCGATCAGCGAGATCGCCGCCACCGGGGTTTCGCAAATCTGCGCAGCCAAACGGGTCAAATCATCCAGCACCGGATCGGGCGCAGAGTTGAGTACCTCATATTGATTGAGGGCTTCGATCCGTAAAGCTTCGTCTTTGACTAAAAGCGCGTTCATTTCTTGTTTTCATGCTAGGGGTGTGCAAATCATTGCGCACTCCTACTTTTGTGGCACCAACCACTTACGGTTTTGGCAAAGCACAGCATTCTCCGCTCGCTGGCGGTTCGTCCGCGCTTGCATCCAATGCTACTTTCCACGTCCCATCCGCCTGTTTCTTCCACACGGTGATGTAGCGCCCGGTGATCACGACGGAATGGTCATTTTTGTCCTTGGACCGGCCTTCATAGTGCCCCCACGTAAAACCCATATCGTTGGACGGGCCCATCTGTGCGCCCTGTGGCACCCACGTCAACTGGTAGGTCTTCGGATCCCACTGTGCACTCGCTGCCAGCGCCGCACGTCCCAGCACAGGAGGCTTGCCGTTATTCAACGTCACCGCATCGTCCGCAAACCAGTTCACGAAAGCCTTGCCTCCACCTGCCGCCACCGCTTGAGAAAAACGGCCATCAAGCTCAAGCAGCATCAGTGTGCCAGAGCCCAGGGTCGGCTGTTTCAAGGGACTCGCAATGCCCGACGTGCTTTGTCCCAGAGGGTCAAGGCCCGACGTACCACCGCCCGCAGGGCTCAACTGCGCGAACACAGGGATATGCGAACAGCAAACGACGGCGAGACCGCCAGCAACGGCCCGGAGCATGATCTTGGATTGCATTGGAGTTATGCTACCAGCGCCTTTCGTGAGGACCCATGCTCTTATCGAAAGAGACTGTTATCCTTCGCACTTGATGTTCTTTAAGACGAACTTCCAGGGTATATTGTTGCCCGCTGCTTTCAGTTTTCTAGCGGCGGGAGCGCTTCTGGAGCTGCTCTCCAATCCCGCACACCACGCGGACGCAGTCGCCCTGCGCTCAACCGCCATCCTGCTTCTCGCAATCTATGCCTCCCTGCGCCGCGGGCTTACAGTCTGGATCTTCGTCGCCATGCTTGCCGGTGCGGAACTCGGCTTCGATACCCCCGCCTTCGCCATCAGCCTCCGAGTCTTTAGCGACATCTTCCTGCGCCTGATCAAGACCATCGTCGCTCCGCTCATCCTGGCCACGCTCGTCACTGGCATCGCCGGCCACGGCGACCTCAAAAGCGTCGGCCGCATGGGCATCAAAAGCCTCATCTACTTCGAGACCGTCACCACCCTCGCCCTCTTCATCGGGTTGGCCGCGATCAACCTCAGCCATGCCGGTGTCGGGCTTTCACTTCCCGCAGCCGCCAGCCCGGTGCAAGCCATCGCCGCCGCGCCACCCACCCACTGGCAGGACTTCCTGCTCCATGTCTTTCCGGAAAACATCGCCAAATCCATCGCCGAAGGCCAGATCCTGCAGGTCGCCGTCTTCGCCGTCTTCTTCGGCATCGCCCTCGCCAGCCTGGACGAAAAAAAACGTACCCCGCTCCTCCGCCTCTTCGAAGGCCTAAGCGACGTCATGTTCAAATTCACCAACGTGGTCATGTACTTCGCTCCGATCGGCGTCGGCGCAGCCATGGCGTTTACCGTCGGCTCTATGGGCCTCGGCGTCCTGGTCAACCTCGGCAAGCTCCTGCTTACCCTCTATGGAGCGCTGGTTGCCTTTGGAATCCTGGTGCTTCTCCCCGCTGCGCTCGTCTTTCGCGTTCCGGTGCGCCGCTTTCTGGCCGCGGTTGCCGAACCCGCTACCATCGCCTTTGCTACCTCCACCAGCGAAGCCGCCTTGCCCCGCGCCATGGAGGCAATGGAAGCTCTCGGCGTGCCGCGCCGCATTGTCGCCTTCGTCATTCCCGCTGGCTACAGCTTCAATCTCGACGGCTCCACGCTCTACCTCGCGGTCGCCGGCATCTTCGTCGCGCAGGCTGCCGGCGTGCACTTCTCCTTCGGCCAGCAACTACTCATGATGTTTACCCTCATGCTCACCAGCAAAGGGGTTGCCGGCGTACCCCGCGCCACCCTGGTCATTCTGCTCGCCACTGCCTCCACCTTTCATCTCCCCACCGAACCGATCTTCGTCATTCTGGGCATCGACGCACTCGCCGACATGGCACGTACCACTGTCAACGTCATCGGCAACTGCCTCGCCAGCGTCATCATCGCAAAATGGGAAGGCGAGTTCGCCACCGAACCCATCTCAGCCGTAGTCCTCAAAGGCATCACCGACTAGCAGGCAGCAATCCTGCCGCCCCACATGCCGCCGACCACGGCATAGAGGTCACGGGCTCAGCGCCACGCGCAGCAAGCCCGCACAACACGCCGCATCGCCCAACCGCAAAATACCATGAAGCAAAAAAAAAGCAGAAGCGGACAATGCTTCTACTCTTTTGCAGGACCACAGAAGCTACATCGCCGGAGGATGATGCGGATCGACCTCTTCGCTCCCGCTCTCCTTGGACTTGGACCCGGCCCTGCTCTTCGCCGCCGCACCCGGATTCACCGAGTCTCGCAACTCCTTCGAAGGTTTGAAGAAAGGTACGCGTTTTGCCGGCACATCCACCTTCGCCCCGGTCTTCGGGTTTCGTCCCGTTCTCGCATTCCTTTGCCGAGTTCGGAAACTGCCAAATCCGCGAATTTCGATCTTGTCGCCCGACTTCAACGCTCCAATGACGGCCTCGAACAGCGTATCGACGATAACCTCTCCATCGCGGCGTGTCAGATCGCCAAGAGCGGTCACTTTATCTACCAGGTCGGCTTTAGTCATGAGCGGTTTCCTTTTCCTGCACGGGGGGAGGGCGTTGAGGAACGGAGAGTAGAACTCCGTTGTTGTTGATTATAGATGGGATGCCTCTTAAAGAGTAACCCGCGATTCCCTCGTTGCAAGTTTTGCGACATCCCGGATTGGATGCACAAATCCGCCCCAACGCCTCCGCGCAGAGGCGAAAAATAACCGCCCCTCCGCGTGCTCTATCGCCGTAAGCTTAGTCTGCTCAGTAAATCTTGACCCGCCGTGTCTTACTTCCACATAAAGTAGAAACCCGGCGAGCGGTCCAGCATCTGGCCTGGATTCGGAAACAGGTCCTCGCCGTCATTCATCAGCAGCGAAAAGATCCCACGCTTGTTCTTCGCCGGCCGAACCACGTTTGGCTCGCCCGAGATGCCAGCCTCTTTCGCCGTCTCGGTCAGCGCCTCCCGATACCCACCAATCCGGTCGATCAGGCCCAGCGGAAGCGCCTGCTCCCCCGTCCACACCTGCCCCGTCGCCAGAGGCCGGATCTTGTCCTCCGACGTATGCCGCCCCGTCGCCACATCGTGCACAAACTGCCCGTACATGTTATCCACCAGCGTCTGGAAGTAGGCCTCTTCCTTGGACGTCATGTCGCGGCTCGGATCCCCTGCGTCTTTCAACTCGCCTGCATGGATCACCACGCTTTTCAGCTTCGCCCACCGCAGCAGGTCGCCATAGTTGGTCCACTCCATAATCACGCCGATCGAACCCACCACCGAAGCATCATTGGCATAAATCCGGTCGCACCCGCTCGCGATGTAATACGCCCCCGACGCGCCCACCGACTCGATCGATGCGACCACCTTCTTATGCTTCTCCTGCCGCACCCGCAACACCTCGCGATAAATCTCCTGCGATGCCGCCGCGCCTCCACCCGGTGAATTGATATGCAGCAGAATCGCCTTCACCGAACCATCGTCGCCAAACTTCCTCAACTGCTCGTTGATCGTCTCCGGGCTCATAATCGCGCCCGAAATATCGATCACTCCAATGCTGCTTGTGTTCAGCGCCAGCCCGCCCGCGCCCTCCCCGCCCAACGACCGCATCGTCAGCCACACCATTCCCCCCAGCAGCAGAAACACCGCCAGCAGCGATCCGCCGATCACCCCGACATAAAACCACGCCGAGCGCCTCGGCCCGGAAGCAGGCGGCGCAAACCCCTGTCCATACCTGTAAGGAGGAGCCCCACCCGGGCCATATGGCGAAGCTGGCTGGCTGTACGAGGAACCCGCAGCAACCTGCGGTCTGGGAGGGGGAGCAGGCGTGCTGTACTCTTCCGGCATGGTGTGGAGTGTAGCAGCTATCCCCCTCCTCCGGTCCCCCGCCAGCCGCCCCCCGGCACCCGCGCCAGCCCGGCAATCTCCTCTCGCACACATTACCTCCGGGCAGTCTTGAAATTTGCAACAAAAAAGCCTTTCACAACGTCAAATCATTGCAGTATGATGGTGCGCGTCGCCCTCCCATGCACATCACGTCTATGATCGAGTAACACCGAGAGCATTACCGAAAAGGCCCGGCGAACGAATGGCGCATCCGCAACTCAGCATCGTAATCCCCGCATATAACGAGAGCGCCCGCATCGGCCATGCCCTCGAACGCGTCCTCGCCACCGTCGCCCAGCAGAACTGGGACGCCGAGGTCCTCGTCATAGACGACGGCTCCAGGGACGACACCGCCGCCATCGTCCAGCGCTGGATGCACGACCATCCCCGCCTTCACCTCATCCAGAACCCCGGCAATCGCGGCAAAGGCTATTCCGTGCGCAACGGCCTGCTCCAGGCTGCCGGTGACATCGTCCTGTTCACCGACGCCGACCTCTCCGCCCCCATGGAAGAGGCCCAACGCCTCCTCGACGCCATCCACAATGGCGCGGACGTCGCCATCGGCTCCCGTTGGCTCGACCGCACCCGCCAGACCATTCACCAGCCGCTCTATCGCCAGTTCTTCGGACGCTGTTTCAACTGGGTCACACGCAGCGTCATGGGGCTCCCCTTCAAAGATACCCAGTGCGGCTTCAAAGCCTTCAAGCGTCCCGCCGCCCAGATCATCTTCCGCCTCCAGACCATCGAGCGCTGGGGCTTCGATCCCGAAATCCTCTTCATCGCCCGCAAGCTCAAATACGTCATCCGCGAAGTCCCCGTCACCTGGGGCCACGACGAACGCTCCCGTATGTCCTATCTCAAGGACGGCGTCAAGATGCTCGAAGACATGGCCCGCATCCGCTCCAATTTCGTCCGCGGCCGCTACGACGAAGCCATCGCCGCCCTCAAAGACACCAGCACCATGATCACCGCGCCCGTCGATACCCCGGTCGAGGTCCGCACCAAGGCAGCCCCCACTTCCCTGGCCAGCTAAATCCCCGTCTGCTCGTCCCGTTTCCTTTCTGGTTGCCATCCCCGCAGGGGATCTGCACTTGCCCTTCTGCTTGCCATCCCCGCAGGGGATCTGCTGTTGTCTTTCCCCGCCGCCTACACAGCACTCCTTCGCAACAAATAATCCAGCCCACCCACCCGATACCACCGATACCCATACGGCTCCAGCAGGATGCAGTGCCGTCCATCCTCTTCCGCATGGCTGTGATCGTCGGACAGCAGATTCACCAGCGTTCCCTGCCCCTGCTCGCCGCCCGGATCTTCCTCCTGCTCCCCTCCCGGATCGAACCGCACCTCGCACGGCTCCGCGCCCAGGTTGTGCACACACACCACCGAGTTCTTCCTCCAGTCATACCGCATCGCCAGCACCTTCGGGTTGCGCGTAGACACAAACGAAAAGTCCCCCCAGCCAATCTCCGGCACCTCCTTGCGCATCCGGACGATCCGTTCCATCCAGTTCAGCAGCGAGTTCGGATCCCGCCGCTGCGCCGCAACATTCACATGCCGGAACCCATACACACCCTCATCGATCACCGGAAGTATCGGCCCATCGCTTTCGGTAAAACCGCCCTGTGGCTCGGCCGACCATTGCATAGGCGTGCGCGCGCAGTTGCGTTCCGGAAGCTTCAGATTGTCCCCCATCCCAATCTCATCCCCATACCGGATCACAGGCGTTCCCGGCAGCGTAAACATCAGGCTGTACGCCAGCTCCAGCCGCCGTCTGTCTCCCTCCAGCATCGGCGCCAGCCTCCGCCTGATCCCGCGCTGGTACAACTGCATCGTCTTCTCCGGCCCAAATGCGTCGAACACTGCCTGCCGCTGCTTCGGCTCCAGCCTGCCCAGATCCAGCTCGTCATGATTGCGAAGAAACTGTCCCCACTGCGCCGTCGCCGGGCGGTTTTTCGTCGCCTTCAACGCCTTCACCAGGGGCCGCGTATCCCCGCTCGCCATCGCATAAAACAGATGCTGGTTCACCTCAAAATTGAACATCATCTGGATCCGCTCGCCCGCATCCCCGAAGTACTCCATGTCCGTATCCGGAAGCACATTGGCCTCGCCCAGAATCACCGCATCGCCCTCGCGCCAGCTCAGGAACTCGCTGAAGCTGCGCAGCATCTCATACTGCTCCCGCGGCTTGGCTATGTCTGCGCCCTTCTCGGCAATCACAAACGGCACCGCATCCATGCGAAAGCCCGAAACCCCAAGCTGCAGCCAGAATCCCATGATCTTCAAAATCTCCGCCTGCACCTCCGGGTGCGACGTATTCAGGTCCGGCTGAAAATCGTAGAAGCGATGAAAGTAGTACGCCTTCGCCGCCTCGTCGTAGTCCCACGTCGACTTCTGCACCCCGGGAAACACCACGCCCGAGCTCGCATTCTTCGGCTTCTTCTTCGACCACACATACCAGTCCCTGTACTTCGACTTCGGGTCCCGCCGCGCCTCCTGAAACCACGCATGTTCGTCTGACGTGTGGTTCACCACCAGGTCCACCAGCACCTGCATCCCGCGCTGCTTGCACCCATGCGCGAACTCCACAAAATCACCCAGCGTCCCATACTTCGGGTCGACGCCGTAGTAGTCCGCCACATCGTAGCCGTCGTCTTTCCCCGGCGAAGGCTGAAACGGCATCAGCCACACCGCCGTCACCCCCATCCCCTGCAGGTAATCCAGCCTCCGGATCAAACCTTGAAAATCCCCCACCCCGTCTCCATTCGCATCCATAAACGTCGCGACCGACAGGCAATAAATAACAGCGTTCTTGTACCAAAG
>JALYVA010000181.1 GCA_030853485.1 Acidobacteriota bacterium | reverse complement strand
GCGTTGCTGGCGAACACGGCGCCGGTGGCGTTTGGCTCAATGGGAACGCCGGTGATCGCGCTGCAGGGGGTCACGGGCATGGACCTGTTCGTGCTGACACGTGTGATTGCGGCTTTGCTGACGCCGTTCTGCGTGCTGGTGCCGTTCTGGCTGGTGTGGGCTTTTGCCGGGTTCAAGAGAACGTGCGAGGTGTGGCCTGCGATCGTGGTCTCGGGCTTGAGCTTCGGGCTGACGCAGTTTGCCGTCGCGCGTTGGCATGGGCCCTGGCTGGTGGATGTGTCGGCTTCGGTACTTGGTTTGTGCGTGCTGGTGCTGTTCCTGCGGGTGTGGAAGCCGAAGCATCTTCTCGATGCGCAGCAGAAGGAGATAGCAGCGGGAGCGAGGACGAGAAAAGATGCGGGAAAAGTGGTGCGTGCGGCGCTGCCGTGGGTCATTCTGACGGTGATGGTGATTGTGTGGGGAACGCCGCGATTTTCGGCGTGGCTGAACCGCGCGACGACGTTGCGTGCTCCTGTTGCCGGGCTGGATGGTGCTGTGTTTCGCAATGTGCCGGTGGTGGCGCGGCCGGTTGCGGAGGGCGCTGTGTTCGTCTTCAACTGGCTGTCTGCGACGGGAACTGGGATCTTGATCGCGGCGGTGATTGCAGGGCTGGCGATGAGGCTGCGGCCTGGGGTGATTGCGCGCGTGCTGCTGGAGACGGCGGTTTCGATTCGCTTTACGATGGCGACGGTGGCGGTGTTGATGGCGCTGGCTTTTGTGGTTCGATTTTCCGGGCTGGATGCGACGCTTGGGCTTGCGTTTGCGCGAACGGGCGTGCTGTATCCGATCTTCGGCACGCTGATTGGATGGCTGGGCACGGCGTTCAGCGGCTCGGATACGTCGTCGAACGTGCTGTTTGGAAGCTTGCAGAAATTTACGGCGCATCAGCTTGGGATTTCGCCGGAGATCATGGCGGCGGCAAACTCGGGCGGTGGGGTGATGGGGAAGATGGTGGCTCCGCAGAGCGTGGTGATTGCGAGTACGGCGACGGGCATCTACGGCGCGGAAGGGGCGATCCTCCGATTCGTGATTGTGCCAAGTTTTGTGCTTGCGTTGCTGATGGGGGGCCTGGTGTTGCTGGTGGTTCATTTTCCTTTGCTGACGAGGTTGATTCTGCATTGAAGAGTTGGCCTGCCGGCCGGGCCCACTTCGCGTGGGGCGGTCACTTCGTGACTTGTGTACCCCTTCGGTGGGCGCTCCCGTTGGTCGCGAGCGATCTTTGTTGCCGACCAGCGGGAGGGCCGGGCGAAGCCGGTATACCCCCCACGAAGTGGGCGCCCCACGCGTAGTGGGCCCGCGCGGCAGCGCTGCTATAGCTCGGACAAAAAGATGCGGAGGTCTCGTACGTTGTTTCCCGTTGGGCCGGTGACGATGGCGTCGCCCAGGACGAAGAAGAGGGGCGTGCTGTTGAAGTGTTCGAGTGCTGCCGCTGCGTCGAGACCGCGCGCTGCCGTTCGGGCGAAGGTTGTTTCATCGCACACAGCGCCTGCGGCGGAGCTGTTTCCATCGGAGCCGTCGGAGCCTGCGCTGAGTACGGTCGCGTGTATGTCGTTCTCGACGAGAAGGCGTGCGCACTCTAGGACGAACTGCTGATTTCTGCCGCCGGTGCCATGGTTGGGAGGGAGTTGTACCGAGACCTCGCCCGCAGAGAGAAGGCAGACGCGGGGATGGTTTCGTCGGAGCTGATGGAGGTGCTGCAGCAGATGGCGGGCGGCCTCGCGGTAGTCCCAGTCATCGCAGCGGTTATCGATCTCGACGTGAAAGCCGTGGGCTCGTGCGGCCTGGGCAGCGAGGGTGCAGAGATCGTCGCTCGACAGAAGGGAAACCAAGTGCGATTGAGCGAAGGCGGGGTGGTGCGGCTTCGGTGTTTCTTCGAGCTGCGGGCTGTCGAAGTATCTGCGGACGACGGTGGAGAGAGCGAGCGAAGCGGCGTGAGCCTGGATGATCTGGCGGCAGTCTCTGATCGTGGAAGGGTCTGGAAGCGAGGGGCCGGAGCCGACGGTGTGAAGCGCGTAGCCGGGGACGTCGGAGATCAAAAGGGTGCACTGTGCTGCGTGCTGGGCGGCGACGGCGAGGCGGCCTCCTTTGACGCGCGAGAAGTGTTTTCGCAGCGTGTTCATAGTGGTGATCGGGAGGCCGGAGTGCACGAGCGCCTGGTGGAAGGCGGCGACTTGTTCGAGGGGGAATCGAGGGTCGAGCGGCTCTTCCACCATAGCCGACGCGCCTCCGCTGATGAGGAAGAAGACGAGGCAATGTGGGTCGCAGAAGGAGAGCATCGTGAGAATGGCCTGGGCGGCGAGCTGCGAGTTGGGGCCGGGAATGGGGTGCTCGCCCTGGAAGAACTGAAAGTGAGCTGGGGGCGCGGTTGGGGTGGAGGGTCCGACGATGATGCCTTCCAGGGTTTGGTGGGATGAGGGTGCGGGTTGGATTTGTAACAGAAGCGCGTCGCACATGGGGACGGCGGCTTTTCCGATCGCGATGACGACGATGCGGCGGAAGTTTCGTAACTCGTAGGTGTGGCCGCCGATGAGGAGCTTCTCGTTCTGGCGCATGACACGAAGCTGCATCGCGTTCGGGATGCTGAGTTGCTGCAAGGTGGTCGTAAACAGATTGCGTGCGGTGAGGCGGAGGTCCATAGACTCTCTTTCGGGATCAGGCATTCTTGCACAGCGCGCTCGCGGCTGACCAAGGGCGTCGGGCGGAGATGCACACGGTTTCGAGCAGAGAAACGCGCTTTGATAGAGTAGCCACTGAAAGCGGTTTGCGCGGCGCTCGGAATAAAGCTTAAGCGGGCGCTCCTGATCCACACGACTTCTCACACTCTCTTCGGTTCTCGGTGAGGCGCTTATGTCGATTTATGTACTTGGATTTCTGATTGGGGTTGTGACCGGACTTCGGACGTTTATGGGGATCACGGCAGTGAGTTGGGCCGCGCGTCTGCATGCGATCGAGCTGGGCGATACGAAGCTGGCGTTTCTCGGGTACGCTGCGACACCGTACATTCTGAGCGCTCTGGCGTTGGGAGAACTGGTTACGGACCAGCTGCCGAAGACGCCGAGCCGGCTGGTGCCGCCGCAGTTTGGGGCGCGGGTTGTGATGGGCGCACTGGCCGGGGCTGCCCTGGGAGCCGCGAATCACGCGATTGTGGCCGGGCTGATCACGGGGGTTCTGGGCGCCGTGGTGGGCACGGTGGGAGGAGCCAAGCTGCGCGGTGCGCTGGCAAAGGCGTTTGGACGCGACATGCCTGCAGCCTTGCTTGAGGACCTGGTCGCGATCGGGCTGGCGATCTTTGTGGTTACGCGGGGAGCGCTGTGAGCCGGTTCGACGCGATTGTAATTGGGGCCGGACAGGCGGGGCCTCCGCTGGCGGCGAGGCTTTCGCAGGCGGGCCAACGGGTGGCGCTGGTGGAACGCAAGTTCTTCGGCGGGACGTGCGTCAACACAGGATGCATTCCGACCAAGACGCTGGTGGCGAGTGCGTACGCAGCGCATCTGGCACGACGTGCGGCGTTCTATGGTGTGACGCTTGGCGGGCCGGTGGGCGTGGATATGAAGGCGCTCAAGGCACGGAAGAACGAAGTACTGGGCAAGTCGCGCTCGGGCGTGGAAGAGGGGCTGCGCAAGCTGGAACACTGCACGGTGTTTGAAGGACAGGCACGGCTGGAGTCGCCGACGGAGGTGCGCGTGGGCGACGAGTTGCTGAGGGCGGAGAAGATCTTCCTCAACGTGGGCGGGCGGGCGATAGTTCCGAAGCTTCCCGGGATCGAGAAGATCGAGTTCCTTACAAATTCGACCATCCTCGAGCTCGACGTGCTGCCGCGCCACCTGGTCGTGGTTGGAGGTAGCTATATCGGTCTCGAGTTTGCGCAGATGTATCGCCGCTTTGGCAGCGAGGTGACGGTGGTGGAGCGCGGTGCACGGCTGGTGGCGCATGAGGATGAGGACGTTTCAGCGGCTATCAAGGACATTCTTGAAGCGGAAGGGATCCACATCCGTCTCGATGCTGAATGCATTCATTTCGAAGCCGGTGAGGCCGGGCCGGTGGTAGGGATGACGTGTACGGCGGGGGAGCCGAAGGTTGCCGGATCGCATGTTCTGCTGGCGATGGGACGGGTGCCGAATACCGGTGACCTGGGCCTGGATGAGATTGGGGT
>JALYVA010000158.1 GCA_030853485.1 Acidobacteriota bacterium | reverse complement strand
CACAGCCCGGCGACGACGTTCGTTCAAAGCAGCTTCCGGCAACCTCCGCGAATCTATCTTCTCCATAACCATGAGACGCTATGTGCACTGAAAAAGTCTCATATCTTCAGGGCCGGATCAGTAGTTGAAGGAGAGATAATGAAACGACGAATCGGCAAACTATCCTTCGTACTGCTAAGTTCAGCCTTGTTTGTTCGTGGCCAGAGCCCACAGTCCCCGCAGATGGTTCCGGCTGCCACAAGCAACATCGTATCGGACACCATGGATGTGCAGCACGTACTTGATGCTTATCACGCAGCGGTTCTCGCTCACGATGGAGCGCGACTCGCCAGCCTTTTTCTTCCTCAGGGGAGCACCTGGATCAACGTGCTTTCTGACGAAGCCTACGCGCGTGTCAAAGCCAAATCACCGAATGCGACAAGGGTTCGCGTCAGCAGTTATACAGACTTCGCTAAGTTGGTATCCTCTTCGAAGGCAATCCTCGATCCGACCCACATAAACATGACGATTCACACTGACGAAACAGTGGCTTCCGTGTACTTCGACTTCATCTTCCTGGTTGATGGAAAGGAAACGAATCGTGGAAGCGAGACTTGGGTCCTTGTGAAATCGGACAGGGGATGGAGGATCACTGATATCACTTATTCATCAAATCCTGGTCTGTGATGCTTGTGATCAGTCGGAGAGAATGCGATAGGCGCGGCCAAGCGGTTCACCTGAGTAGTGATAAGTCCACTCCAGGCTTATCACCTCGCTGAATCACTACGGTTGACTTCAACAGCTAAACGCTCAACCCTGATCATTCCCTTCGCGTTTTCCCACGACATGTCAACTGGGGAGCCCGGTCATTGAGAAGGTGTACGAGTTCAACGGGGCACCGGCTCCATTGAAAAACCTCGAATCGGCGCAGCACGTTGGGAAGCTCGTCTTCTGTGTGCTAAGCACCCTGGAAATTATCTGCTGAAGAAAGAGAAAAGTATGAGCACTGAAATTGTAACGAGATCGACCCAATCCCACACCATCACCGTCGAAGCAGCGAACGAGTTGATCAAGATGGCTCGCGCAGCCTCTCAGCAGATCGGATTTGAAGTGGCGATTGCGGTTACGGATTCGGCTGGAAATCTCAAAGCCTTTGAGCGCACCGACGCCTGCCCGTTCCTGGCGGCGGACGTTGCAATCGACAAGGCCTGGACTGCCGCAGCCTTTGGGCTGTCCACCCACACATGGGCCTCGATTCTGACGAACCCACTTGTTTCCCAGCTTGCACATCGACCGCGTCTTGTAGCGGTTGCCGGTGGTTATCCCGTGATCGAAAGCGGTAGGGTCATCGGTGCGATCGGCGTCTCCGGTGGCACCGCTGAACAGGACCAGCAGGCAGCCGAAGCGGCACTGAGCAGCCTCGACTTTACGCTCCCCGCATAATCCGTGGCGGGAAACCTCAGACGACTTGCAAGAAACAAAGCTGGTGCAACTCACATCGATCCGCGGCAGATATAACGAGGCGCGGGGCCACCCGGAGCCCCGCGTCCGCGCCTCTTACGATTGTTCAGCAGATCGTCAGTACTTCACGTTTGCTAAATCCTCAATCATCCCTGGGCCGGTCGGCTCCCAGCCCAACGTCTTGCGCGTCCACTCGCTCGAGGCCGGCATGTCCATCGTCGCCGCATGACCAAAGAACGGTCCAAAGTGTTCGGCGGCCTCTCCTGCGGGTATAGCAATGGCCGGCACGTGGAGGCCCCTCGCTATCGTCTCGGCGATAGCGCGCAGGGACACGCCTTCTTCCTGTACCGCGTGATACGTCGTCACGCCCGATCCCGTGTTCTCGACCGCCAGATAGTACAGGTGTCCAACAGCGTGCAACGGGGCTGCAGCCCAGCGGTTTGCGCCGTCGCCCACGTAGGCCGAGACACCCTTCTCGCGTGCGATCTGAATGACCCTCGTCACCAGTCCCTGCTTGCGCGTGTCGTGCACCTGCGGCAGACGCACGATCGCCACATGCACACCCCTTGCCGCAACCGCCTGAGCCGCCTGCTCCGGCCTACGAGGCATTGCAGCCGACTCTGCTGGAGGATCAGTCTCTTTGCGAGGCTGGCCCGGCGCGCCAGCCGTGATTCCGATGCCTGAGGTGACCACCAGCAGCTTGCCCGGCTCAAGCACCGATCCCATCGCTTCAATCGCCTTGATCTCATCCTGCGCACTCTGCGCGAACTTCGACATATCGTCGTGGTTGAACGCCAGGTTCACCACAGCGTCCATGCCGGTTGCGCCGGTGCGCAAACAGTCGAGATCGGTAAAGTCTCCGCGAAGCACCTCCGCGCCCACGGCCTTCAACTGCTCCTCGCCGGCGCCGCTGCGGGTAAGCCCACGTACTTGGTGCCCCGCTGCAATCAGCTCCTTTACCAGCTCCGTACCAATAAATCCCGTTGACCCCGTTATGAATATACGCATCGTCGCCTCTCCTGTTGTTGGTACCCAGCCTGTGGTGGTTGCGTCAAAAAAAGTTGACAGGTAAATCTCTGCCTTGTAAAACGGGGTTATTCCCCGGATATATAGGATAACCGGGGACAGTCCCCGGTTGCATTTAAATTTCTTGTCCGTTCAGCATGTCGAAAAAGAAGATCTCGCCACTTCCGCCTGCCCGCAAACCCCGCGCCGACGCGGAGCGCAACCGCGAGCGCATTCTTGAGGTAGCCAAGAAGGTCTTCACGCGCGATGGCGCCGCCGCGAGCCTGGATGAAATCGCGCGCGAGTCCGGTATTGGCAACGCCACCCTCTATCGCCACTTTCCAACTCGCGATGATCTCATCGGAGCGGTCTATCGCAGCGAGGTCGAAAAACTTGCGTCAGCTGAACAGCGCTTCGCCGCCTCTATGCCGCCGCTTGAAGCGCTCCGCGCCTGGATGCTTCTCTTCATCGACCATGTCGCCGCAAAGAGCCTTATCATCCCAGCCATGAATACCGTCGCCGGCGGTGCCACGCGCCTCCTCGAAGGCTCCCGTTCGCTCATCCATACCGCCTTCGTATCCTCGGTGAGACGCGCCATCGCCAGCGGCGATCTCCGCTCGGACTCGGACCCCGATGACTTCGTTCGGGCCCTCGTCGGCATCTTCCACACCACTGCTCTCCCCGGTTGGGAGCCCAGCGCCCGACGCCTCGTCGATATCCTCATCGCAGGTTCACGCTCTGCGAATAAGCACTCCGCCGCTTCGCCCCGTATGCAGCACCAATAGGGAGGCTCTGGCACTATGCATCCGGCGTCGAGTGGACGAATGAAGGGGAGCTCTTACCGGCGACTATACCTGGCAGGACGCAGGACGCCTCCGCAAAGGTGCCTTCAGGCCCCTACGGCCCTTCGCAGCCTCAAACGAGTGATCCAAATTACTTCGCGTACGATTGACGTTTGGTGTAGTGGCCCCTACTGGCCTCTCGTGCGACCAGAAGGACTACAGCTTTGGTAAAGGGAATGAGTCTTGATACGCCACGGGCATACCTCCAACGACTCCTGAGTGGGCAGAAGCTATTATTGCTTTCTTGGACTGGAGCGGCTGGATCGCTTAGAGATTGCACTTTTCGGCAATCGCGGAACAGTCTGGAGGCCCGCCCAAAGCGTTGCGATTGTCTGCTCGGTCACGAGAGTCTGGTCAGACAATCCAGGCACAACTCCCTGAATAACAAAGAGTGTGGCGAGGCCAAAGATCGTAAACCACCAAGCGTGGGCTATCACGATGTCATCCCTATTTGGCAATTTTTCATTATTGGCAACATCGAAAAAGAGCTGCACAAAGCGCGCGAATAACGGCGCGCCAAGGTCGTCGATATATTGTCCAGCGAGGACGCCGTTTCTGTTCTCAGGCCCGAACCAGACGTTACGGAACTGCTGTGGATGGTCAATGCAGAATTGAATCAAGCCGCGTGAAGTCGCAAAAAGGCGTTCCTTCGGTGCAGGATGTTTAGCGGCGGTCGCGTCGAAGTTCTGAATCATCAGCCCGATCGTCTCGCGGCTCAACTCAGCAAGAATGTGCCATTTGTCAGGGAAATGCTGATAAATCACGGCATGCGTATAGCCGATCTCTTTAGCGATCTCGCGAAGCGTCACGGCTTCGTAGCCGCGATCGGCAAACATCTTGCCTGCAGCCGCAAGGATTTCGCCTCGAAGTCTTTCCTTACGCTCTAGCCGGCGACTTGGTGATGTGGTTGTCATTTGAATAGCTTAACTCCTACTAGGAGAAAATTTCGTCCAATCGTTGACTTATAACCGCTGGTTACAGTATAACCGGTGGATGACGTAGCAAGGAGCTGAGTACGCTTCGGCTCCAACGGCTGATGACACGCTCGGAGGGACAAGCGGATGAATGCCAAACGAAATCGCAGAGCGAACACGAAGGGAAAATCATCGATGCGACTCAACCGAACTCACATAATTTCAATTCTTCCTCTTGCCCTGTTGGTTTCCGCCAACTTGACCCCGCAACGACTCCACGCGCAACAGACCTCAACACTGACCATTCAAGTCACTGGGTTGAAAAACGCTAACGGACAGGTTTGTATCAGGCTGTGGAACAAGAAAGATGGATTCCCTACGGACGACAGAAAAGCATTGCGAGCCATAGAGGTGCCAATCATCAACGGCTCGGCAAGTGCTGTGTTCACCGCAATCCCATTCGGCACATATGCGGTGAGCACTTGGCACGATGAAAACAAGAACGGAAAGTTCGACACACGATTTCCTGGTATACCTTTGGAAGGCTACGGCATATCGAATGGTACGCGTGGAAAGCTGGGGCCTCCCCCGTTCGATCCGTCGGTCTTCCCGGTTAACAACATAGCGACCACAGTTCCCGTCGCGATCCGGTACTGATCTGAAGTAAGTTCCCTTTCCAGCGGAGTCGACTAGGAATGTCGCTCTGCTGATGAATTGCGGGGAGCTTTTCGAAGTTCATCTTCCCTGAGTACCCGCCCATCTTGGATCCCGTCTTCGTTCCGACAGAACACTCGGAATTGACGCCGTCGGATAGTCGCGAGACTGAAGCACACGCGTGAGAATCCCTCCACAAAAGCGGTCCAGGGAGTTTCCTGGACCATCCCCGGTTGTTTTGTGTACCAGTGTGTAATGGAGACTTCAGCGCTCACCAACGATTATTTTGCAACCATTGGTTATAGAGAGCTTCTAATCCTCAGGCCATGTAATTGGATTGGTGGCCATACGCGAGGCAATAGGAGAGTGCGATGAAAGTTCTAGTGATTGGAGCTGCAGGCAGAAGCGGAGAGGCGGTGGTCAATGAGGCGCTGGCGGCCGGGCACAAAGTGACCGCTTTCGTGCGCAGTGCCGCCCAGTATAACAAGGCGAACGTCAGGATCGTGGCGGGCGACGTGCTTGACGCGGCTGCCGTGGACCCTGCGGTATTTGGACAGGACGCGGTGATCGACGCGCTAGGCGGCAAGACGCCGTGGAAAGTGACCACGATGGAGACGGCGGCCGCCCACAACATTGTTGGCGCGATGCGGCGCCATGGCGTGCGGCGGTTGCTGAAGATTTCGGTCGTTGGAGCAGGCGACAGCGTCAGAAACGCCGGCTTCTTTAACAAGCACCTTCTGATGAAGACGTTTCTGCGCGGTTTGCTGGTAGACAAGGCGGGTATGGAGGCCGAGATCGAAGCCAGCAACTTGGATTGGACGCTCGTGCGGCCGCCGATGTTGACCGACCACGAGAAGACCGGCGTTGCCAGAGTGCTGAGCACGGAGGGTGGCGAGAAGGCTCACAAGATCGGGCGGGCCGATTTGGCAGCCTTCATGGTGCAGCAACTGGAAAACAGCCGGTATGTGCGTCAGGCCGTAACAGTGACGACCACATAGAAAGGCCTCCGCGAAGATCGACCACTTCTCCCAACGAGGCGATCCAATCGGTTGTGTAAAGCCTGTACCGATTCATGCACAGATAACCGTGGAACCCACGCGACTAACGGATGCTAGCTGCGCAACTCACAATCTCTGGTGTTCGCACAGAGCACCATTTCGTTCACGAAAGGATACTTATATGTCAAACGTCCCCACTCCGCTTGAAGAAGTCATTCATCACAATGTTATCAAGAACAACAAAACGGGCGGTCCGACGCTGGAAGTCGGGCCTATGCAGTTGCTTTGGAGGGCGCTGGGAGAAAACACGGGCTACACCTTTTCCATTTTCGAGATGACGGTTGTGCCAGGAATGGGTATTCCACTGCATAGGCACCCATTTGCAGAGTTTTTCTATGTGCTCGAAGGCGATCTGTCGATCGCGTATTGGAACAGCCAAGGTGCCACCGAGTGGGACACTTGTGAAGCCGGAGAGAGTCTGATGGTGCAACCCAATGCGCCTCACTCATTCTTCAATAAGAGTGAACGGCCGTGTCGCGTGCTGAGTGTGTCGACCTATCACCACGAGCGAATGATGAAGGATGCTGTGCATCCGGACGGCAGGACAGACTTCTTGCCTGCTCAACTCATCCAATCCGACTTCGAGAAGTTGACCAAGTCCATGGAAAAGAACCAGACATTTCTTGTCTCAGATCACGCTTAGTACGGGGCGTCTCTTGAGTTCGTGTCCGAACTAAGAGACGCGCCGCTACACCAACGGGGCTGCAAAACACGGCCCCTATCACCGCAACACAACAAGGAGAAACGAATATGTATTTGGTTATGGGCATTACAGGAAACGTTGGAGGCGCCGCGGCGCGGCATCTTCTGAAGCAAGGCAAACAAGTGCGAGCACTTGTACGCGATCGCCAGAAAGCGGCGAAGTGGGCTGAGCAAGGCGTGGAGTTGGTGGATGGAGACTGGAACGATGCGACAGCCATTGCGGCGGCCCTCAAAGGTGTTGAAGGAGCGTTTGTTATGTTGCCCTCCGTATGGGCACCATCGCCTGATTACAGAGAGGCAAAGAACCTTATTGCGAACTATGTCGAGGCGCTGACCATAGTAACGCCCTCGCGGGTGGTGGCACTCTCGTCGATGGGCGCAAATAAAACAAGCGGGCTGGGGATGATCACGGGCTTAGCACTTTTCGAGCAGGGTCTTCGCGACGTAATCTCTCCGGTTGCCTTTGTGCGCGCAGGCGGGTTCTTCGAAAACTTTCTTTTCGGCTTACAGGCCGCCCAGGGTGGAACACTACCGGTCTTCTACAATCCTACGGACCGACGATCGACCATGGTCGCGACGGACGACATCGGCGCAGAGGTGGCAACGCTTCTCACCGGGCCGGCGTGGTCAGGGCATCGCGTCATCGAGTTGGGTTCGATGGTAAGCGCGGATGAAGTGGCCGCACAATTGGGTGAAGTCTTGAAGCTCGACGTAAAAGCCTTCGCACTCCCGCGTGCCGCCTGGGCCGATGCGTTCCAGCAGTTCGGCGTCCCGAAGGGTCACACTGGACCTGCCGAAGAAATGTACGAGAGCGTCAACGCGGGATGGATGGACCTCGGAGTCACGGGTACGGAGCACGTAGAGGGTACGACGTCCGCACGCAATGTATTTGCGGCTGCACAGAACGCCGTCAAGGCGTAAGTCCAGGCAATCTTGACGCTCTCGGATTCGTTAACACTTGTTCGGGTGCAAGGGTTGGACCGGACAGTTGACCGTCCGGTTCCACGCTGTCGAGAGGCCATCGCGTCATGATCGAAAGAACAAGAAGGAGATCCTTTTACTATGAAAACTGAACGGACAATAGATAAATCCGTGCAAGCAGGTCGAGCGACTCAAAGAGCCGCAATGATAACTACCGTCGTGGTCGCCTTTATGTGGGTGTACTTCGGCAGGTTGTATCTAATTCACGATCCCGACGAATGGAGGATCGCCAATCAGCAGCTCGGATACCCGCTCTACATCATCCCTTTTATTGGCGTAACCCACATCCTTGGTAGCGTGGGCCTTCTGATTCCCAATATGCCTCGATTGACCGAGTGGGTCTATGCTGGTTTCATCTTCACACTTTTACTTGCGTTCTATTCACAACTGAATGGCGGTGGCAGTACTTGGGACAAATTCGATCCGATTCTCGTCATGGCGTTCGTCTTCGCTTCGTATGTATTGAGACGCCGCATGCGCGCAAACAGGTGGTCGATATGAACAACACGCTCGGCACGTTTTCCTTTGTTCCACGCACACCGCTAGCGACACCATCAGTCCTGCTGAACGCGATTCTCTTCAGCAGCGATTACAGATAAGAAGCCGACTTGAACGAAGCCGCTGCGCGGCGGAGGCATTCGCGTGCGCTGGGCGAGCTGTCGTGGCGACGATTTGAGGTTGGCGCGGGGAAGAGGACTATCTGTGACTCATCTACGTCGGGTCAGGCTGGAGGAGTTGGAGCCGCGCAAAGAGGCTCCTGAAGTTGCAATTGGAAGACCAGTGCTGTTCTCAATTCATAGTCTGGTCTGCACCCGCTTACAGCCGTGACTACTCTGCTTAGGAGGTGTTGCTCCATATGTCCCGTTCCCGTATTACCCTGCTTGTTGTTGCACTAACAACCTACATATTCGCTTCCGTCAACTCTCATGCGCAGACAGTCGAATCTGATTCCGCTCTGGCAGCGCAGTTGCGTAGAAGCGACGAACTCTTGCTCTCGGCGGTGCATACGGCAGATCGCTCCGTCTGGCAGAAATTTGCGGTATCTGATTTCTTTTATCTCGACGAAGAAGGGGGCGTTACATATCTCAGCAATTTTCTTCAAGATCTAGCGCCAATGGCCACAAAGCCGCTGCGGATACGGACCTATAAGATGACCCGAATCAACGAGACAGCAATCGTCCTTCACGAGGACATAGATGAGAACAAGGTTCGATATATCTTCACCGAGACATGGCAGCGTCTGGACGGCACGTGGAAGCTACGCACGCTCCACATCGCAAATGTACTTTCTGATCCCCCCGCAATCAAGCTAAATACAGCCCAGATTGAAGAACTGGCGGGGACCTATCGTTTCGGTTCGGACACATTAACCGTTCGTGGAGATGGTGATCGAATCTATGCTAGTCGTGCGGGTGCCCCAGAACGGGAGCGAAAAGCCGAGACGCGCGATGTGCTGTTTACGCCGGGAGAACCCCGGCCGCAGTCCCGGGATGCGAGACGAGGGCCCGAAACCGACCGCCGAGCTCTTCGCATAACCTTGCGAATCTTAAGCTTTGTACGTACTAATTAGTACAAAGCATGAACTCCCGTCAAAGTTTAGTACAAAGCGCGCAGGAACTTCTCTGGGAGCGGGGCTACGTAGGTATGAGTCCGAAAGCTATTCAGGAAAGGGCGGGAGCTGGCCAAGGGAGCATGTACCACCACTTCAAGGGGAAATCCCACCTGGCGGCAGAAGCAATCCAGCAGAGTGCCGCCTCCTTTCGTGATGGAGCTGACAAGTGGCTGAGTGCATCAGGTATGCGCTCTAGGTGTGGATACCGCAGCGGCCCGGCATAGGGGACGATAACATCGCGGTGCATTTCGTCATTCTGCAACGTCATAGATATTGGGACCGTTGCAGAGTTCACGATGGCGGAACGCACGACGGACGAAGAGAAGGGTTGTCCATTTACGGCGACGACATGGACGTCGGGGGAGAGTCCAGCGCGGAAAGCGGGACCGTTCCACGTAACCGAGCGAACGCTGCCGTTGGGGTGGAATTCAGCACCGATCCAATCGTCGAGATTGATGACGCCAGCATCGGCTTCATCCTGCAGGAACGTTTCGGTCGGAATGGAGGTGTAGGTTAGCCGCCAACCTGCGCGCTTTAGCCCGGCGACGGCGACGGAAGCGGCGTGTGTGAACAGGTGCTGATTCAGGAAGCTCTTCCAATCCGCAGGTGCGAGCGTGTTCAACGTATCGCAAACATCCTGAAAGCTGTACGTCGAAATGCTTTCCACACGGTCGTGCGTGGCAAAGAAACGCTGAGCAAACTGGTCGATGCTCACCTTGTTTTGACTGAGTTCGCGCAGACGCGCGTCAACATCGAGCCATAGCAGAACACCTTCCGGGTAGTAATCCTCTCGGCGTTGCCAGTCGCGCCAAGTAACTGCGTGTCCGGGCATGTAGAGAACGTCGCGTGTACTGTCGGCGAGCGTCTTCTACGCGCGGCCACTGCGTGAGTCGGCCAGTGCGGCGTCGCGCGCAAGTCTATCCAGAGTCTGTTGCGTCGTGCGCAGGCCGGCACGGGCCGCGAGCACGCGGCCCCACACTCAGTTTGTCCTTCGTAGACCCACAGCATCGAGGGGTCAGTCGGTCGATTGAAGGTCGGCGACCACAGACCAGCGGGCTGGCGGAAGCGGCCGTTCCAAGCATGAATATACTCGTGCGCGATCAAGTCTCGGTTGTTCAACTGCTTCCCGCTTGCCGTAAAGTAATTAGCCGGCAGATTGTTTTCACCCTCATCCAGATGTTCGAGGCCGCCACCGGGCGAAAGCTGATCGCTGAGTGAAACCAATGCGTCGTAATGGCGAAATGGTGGGGCGCCGAAGACCTTTGAGGCTTGCACCACCAGGGCCTGCAACTCTCCAAGATCTGTTGGCGAAACATCGAGGTCCGCAGGTTCATCTGCGAGAAGATCGAGATGAACGGGGACATGGAACGAAGATGTGAGGTCCAACTGTCGTGTGTATCGGGCGGCATAGACCGGAGCATCAACGAGGCGGTCAAGTGTTTCAGGCGCGAAAGCCAAAAAGTAGGCTGAACTATCAAGGATGGGGAGCCCTGTGAGCGCGGTAAATGCACGCAGCCCCTTGGGAAGTTCAAGTTGCGCAACCACCGGAATATCCCGGGTAAACCAACCGGCGGGATAAAGCAGAAGATGTTGCCACTCCACATCGACCATCTCTGGGCGCAACTTGGCTGAGGAGCGCGACGGAAGGTACTGAAAATCTAGTGTCAGCGAATGTGAGCCCGCAGGGATGGTCAAGCGAAAGGCGTGAATGTCGATCGTATCGCGTCGCCACTCGATATCGTGTCCATCGATCTTTGCGCGGAGGCCTGCCAGCTCTATAGCGGATACCGTGGGGCTGTGGCTGGTCGTTTCCCACTCAGGGTAAAGCAGCACCATTTCGCCGCTGCTCTGTATTGGCACGGTTTCGCTTACGCGGAAAAGGCTATGAAACGTGTCGGTAGCATCGACATGAAGTTCGATCGTACCCCTAAACTTCTGATCGCGCGGCTCAGGTATTCGAGGGGGCAGAGGCATGGAGAAAGGGCCTACGCCGACTTGGGCGACCGCAGAGATACAAAACAAAACGCAGACAATGGACATTACAAGACGCATGTTCGATCGTATCGAATCGGATCGGAAAACCCTAGTGTCGCGTACATGCTCTCCACCCGCACGGTTCACCCACGAAATCCCGGCTCGGAAAATGGAGCCGCATGGGCGGTTGGTTCTCTAGCAACGCAAATCGCACGGTGCAATCTGCAGCGTCAGTTCGACTGATTCCGGTAACAATTCCTAGGTGTGCTCTTACGACCTCCCCACCGGCTCTACTCTGCGCGGTATTCCGTAAAGAGAGACTCCATCCCAAGCATCATCACTGACCAGCCAATTTTTCCGACTCCAACGAGATTCCGGTCGAATCTTTAAGCTTTAGTTCCATACCCCATCCATAGTGCTGCGTGTTGCCCGGCAGATTATCGTCTAGAGCGATTGTGATCTCATTTTTGCCTTTTTTTAGTGGCAACAGAAACGTTCCGTTCTCTAACGAGATCCGTTCGTCGGCGGCCTTCGCCGCTGGAAGACCTTCGATGTTCCTGTCCGAGAATACGAGAGTTCCGTTCACGTAAACCCAAATCTCGCGTACCCAGCCGATCTGGACTTTTTTCGATTGTGCCTTGTCGGACACGAGCGTAGTCTTTGCCCACGCCAGAGAGATCACCGAACCGTCTTTTGCAGACCCCACTTCGTGTGAGAAATTGACCAGACCCTTCGTCTCAGCAGTTATGGATTTCCAAGCCTTATCATCAGGGGGCATCGACGCATATGGCGGCTGAACGCCCATCGGAGCATCGAGCTTTGGGTCGTGAACGGAGGCGAGTACGGATGCCGTTGAAATCTTCCAGTGTCGCAGGAATCCGTCTTTTCGCTCCGGAACGGTGGCTGCGGCAGATAATGGCTTCGCAGGCGTGATCACGAGATTCGCATATTTTGCCGGACCTCCGAAGGTGAGTCCCCCAGACAGCGCACCGCCCTCCATGTGATCCACGCTGAGCGTTGGCTTGCTGGAACGATTTACGTAGACACGCATCGTCCTCCCCATGACCACGATTCGAAAATGATTCCAGCTCAGGATGCGAATGGGCGCGGAGCTTTGATACTCCGGGAATAAATCCCATTCGTACGCGCCGTGCTCAAGGGGCATGTACTGCATGCAATCAGGAGAGGCGTTGCAGTCCTTCTGTGGGCGGAAGAAGAGAGCTTCGGCGTTATCTCGATTCTGCGCGCGAAGCCTAATTCCAAATATTCCGTGATCTGGCATGTACATATCGAATTCGATTGTGCCATCGCGAAAGGTCAAACCTTTCACATCGACAGGTCCCTTACTGATCGCAAGCACTCCATCGGGGGCATGATCGTCAGCCGTGAACGTGGCATTGCCGTTCGAAAGCCAACGATCGGCCTTCATGGGTACTGTGATCGTTTTGTCAGCGAAGCTATTGCGTGAAGCAAGGAGCGTAGGGGACGCATTTTGTGCCCAAACCGCCGGTGCAACCAGCACGACGGATATTGCTGAGACTAATAGGAGACTTTTTCTAAACGCGTGTATTTTCACAACTCTCCCGTGCTTTTGTCTGCAGAGGGTCATTCCCCGCTCACGAGACAGGAACGATTTGCGGTGCCAAGTGCCACCCTAGTAGTGGCAAATCGATCGATGTGCTCATCCTAACTAACCGCCGAATACTTTGCAACCAGTGGTTTTCATGCGCCTCTAATTGTCAGATCGTGCATATGTATGGGCGAAAATGCGAGGCGAAAGGAGGACGTGATGAAGGTCCTGGTGGACGTGGCGGATGCATAGGACGTTCGCATATGAACGCTGCAGCGCAAAGCCACGGCCAGTTTCCGGCCGAAATGATCCAAGGGGTTGCTCTCAAGGATGAGGCGAAACTAATTACTCACGAGAAATAGTATGAGCAGGTCTTGGTCGCAACTTGGATATCGCCTACACAAAGAGAGTTTCAATCGTCGCTGAGCTGTTGCAGGGTAAATGGACCGTAGAGATTCTCTGTGCCATGCGTGAACGTCCGGTGCGTCTCAGCGAGCTTAGACGTGAGATGCCGCTGGCGTCTAAGAAAGCTCTTACAGCAAGGCTACGTTTCTTGGAAGCCTCTCAAATCATCCTAAGACGAGACCTCAGCGGTTCCGTACTGCATGTTGAATACACGCTCACAGATTCCATACGAGAGCCTCTCATCTCTTTGCTGGACGGCCTCGCGGAATGGGGCGCATCCCATCTCGCAGCTAACTTCTTACAGGCCACATCCCCGGCGTCCGATGCCAAGTTAGGGTCGGCGCTCAATAGCAGCTTCACAATTGCTCATGAAGTTTCAAAAGAAGGCAGGACTAGAAGATGACAGAACAAACAACAGGGACTGCAGTAGTAACAGGAGCGTCGTCAGGGATCGGACTCGAATACGCGGAGCAGCTGGCAAAACGGGGTTTCGACCTTTTTCTCGTTGCGCGCAGAACGGACCGCCTCTCCGAACTGGCGACTCGGCTTCAAGCTCGTTATGGGAACAGAGTCACGAAGGTTGTTGCCGACCTTAGTAAGGCCGGAGATGTGCAACGGGTAGTTGAGGTGATCCGCACCGAACCCGCGATCACGATGGTGGTGATCCGAGTACTCAAATCAACGATATTGAGGATGTTGAGTTGGTCTTCCGCGATGGCCTCGGCTTCAATTCCGCAAGACTGTTGGAATCCGTGAAAGGATGTTTCGGGTTCTACTAAGTCGAACCGTCCGGCAGGTAAACTCCCCGTTGTTCCTGGCTCAATCTCGAAAGGTAAATTATGTCTCTGTTGTTGGCCATGCTGCTGTATCCGATGCCCACGTCTTCACCGATCGTGCGAACCAGTTATTCGCTTCCGGTCCCGCTTTATAAAAGTCTTCTGACGATCACTGCTCCTCATCAAGAGAAGCCCAGTGGAGCGAGCCCGGCGGGGCGGGGTCTCGAGGTGTCTTCTGTGCAGAGCAGGCTTGACCGGCAGAATCAGCTCTTCAAAGAACAAGCTGCTGCGGACGCAGCGCCCGGTTCCGGAAAGAAGAAGCCCCTCCTTGGCGATTTTTCTCTGGCCGCGAGCGCCCGACAGGATGCGGTCGATTGCGGGTTCCGCACCCGGCTCGCCGCGATCTCTGCCGATGGATTTCCGGAACAGGATCGCATTTCGCACGAGTTGATGCTGCGGGAGTTGGATCAACGGATGACCGACTACTCGCTGAAGACCTACGAGATGCCGCTTACGCAGTTCAGGGGCATTCACACCGATCTCGCTGACCTGCCCCGGTCGCTGCCATTCCACTCGGTGAAAGACTATGAGGATTACATCACGCAACTGCACGAGATGCCGCTGGCGTTGGAGCAGACGGTAGAAGTCTTAAAGCAGGGAGAAAAGAACGGGTTGATGCCGGTGCGCTTCCTGCTTGAGCAGATCCCCGCTCAGTGCAGGGGGATCGTTGCCGAAAACCCGTTTCTTTTGCCGACGACGAAGTTTCCAACGTCCATTTCGGCGGCAGATCAGAAGCGTCTCACCGATGAGATTGTCAGTGCGGCGAACAATGAGGTGCTGCCTGCATATAAGCGTTTTGCTGCCTATGTTGCGGACGAGTACGCGCCGCATGGCCGCACCGCAATCGGCCTGAGCAGCCTTCCAGATGGAGCGCGGCGCTACCAGAACGCCATCCACGAAGAGACCACGACGAATATGACCCCAGCTGAGATTCATGCGCTCGGGCTTCGAGAAATCGCTCGCATCAATGGGCTCCTCACCGACCTTGCTCACAAGGCGGGATATACGGATTTGAAAAGCTTTCGGGCCGCGATTAACAGCGACCCCAAGTACATCCCAACGTCATCGGAACAAATCGTTGAAGACTATAGGCATTACGTCAGCCAAATGGAACCTCGACTGCCTGAGCTATTTCTTGACTACCCTAAAGCTA